>QMNL01000291.1 GCA_003647755.1 Candidatus Coatesiibacteriota bacterium | reverse complement strand
TTCGGCCGCAACTCCGGCACGAGCTTGAACGATCGTAAAAGGTCTTCTTGAGGTCCCATCTCCCACCTGTTTGACGTCCCTTAAAGCATCCACAGTATAATACTATGGATGAAGCGCTTTTCCAGAGGCAACGCCACGTAGATTCCCGCACTTTCGCCCCGCCGTGGTTCATGGGGCCGGTCCAGTTTCGCTGGCCCGAAGGCCTGCCTCGTGGAATTCCTACGGTGGTTTGGTATTCAAATCAGCTCACCGGCTGCCCACAATTGCCCAGAAAGCCGGTGACCACCTCGTCCCAGAGGCATCAGTAAAGGCTCTCCAGCTGACGCAGCTACAGGCTCCTCGCCGGGCTCTACATTCGCCCCGCACAGAAAGGCTCTAGCGACTGCCTCCTCGTCCCAGAGGCGCTGGCTCTGCTCCTATAGTCTCCGAACCCGTTGCGATCATCTGCTGAAGCTCTTCGGGCTTCAATGAGTTGTGAAGCGCAGTCTGTAAAGAGATCGTTCTGTTCTGGTAGAGCTTGAACAGAGATTGGTTCAACGTCTGCATCCCGTGACGCTCCTGGCCTGTCTGCATGACGGAATATATCTGGTGGATCTTGTCCTCACGAATCAGGTTTCGGATAGCCGGCGTTGGCACCATGGCCTCTGTGGCGAGGCAACGCCCTCTTCCACTCATCTTAGGCAGAAGCGCTTGAACCAAAACCGCCTGCAGGACAAAAGACAGCTGCGTTCTGATCTGGGGCTGCTGATGCGGTGGGAAAACGTCGATAACGCGGTTGATCGTCTGGGCCGCGGAGTTAGTGTGAAGCGTTGCGAAAGTGAGATGGCCAGTCTCTGAGATAACAAGAGCCGCGGCGATCGTCTCGATGTCCCGCATCTCACCGATGAGGATAACGTCTGGGTCCTGTCTTAGCACGTATTTAAGAGCGTTATGGAAACTCATCGTATCCGCACCGATCTCCCGCTGATTAACGATGCAGTTCTTGTGCTTGTGCAGGTATTCGATGGGGTCCTCAACGGTAACGATATGCAGGTGTTTCTCCTCGTTGATCTTGTTGATGATCGATGCGAGCGTTGTGCTCTTGCCGCTACCGGTTGGGCCTGTAACCAGGACCAACCCCTTGGGGATGTTCGGGAACGTGGACACCACCTTCGGCAGACCAAGCTCCTCGAATCCCCGTATCTCCCACGGGATCGTTCTGAAGGCCGCAGCAACTCCGCCCTTCTGAAGGAACAAGTTCCCCCTGAACCGCGAGAGACCCTTCACGCCAAACGAGAGGTCAAGCTCCTTCTCCTCCTCAAACCGGTGCTTCTGGGCATCGGTAAGCACCGAATAAGCCAATCGTTTAGTGTCCTTCGTTGTCAAAACGGGGTAATCCATCGGCTGAAGTAAACCATCGATGCGCATCTGAGGGGAGGTCCCCGCCGTGATGTGCAGGTCTGTGGACCCCTTTTCAACCATTTGTGTCAAAAGCTGAGGAAGCGTAACCAAGTCCTAACCTCCTTGCCCTACAAGAGGCAATTAAACAGATATTGCTCTAGATACACCACTACACTTTCGAGTATAGCGATACTCAGAACTCAAAGTCAAACACGAAATCACAGATAGCCGCCAGACTCTCTCTTCGCGACCGTATCGCCGTCTTGTCCGCCATCACAAGCCCGTCAACACCAAAAGCCTCCACCGTGAACGAGGCCACAACCGTCCCGAGAACCTGGGCATTCTTGAGCGCCTCGTTCGTGCGCCAGTCAGGCTGCTGGTCAAGGTAGCCAAAGAAGGCGCCGGCAAACGAATCGCCCGCCCCGGTCGGATCGACTACCTCGCGTGTCCCAAAAGCTGGCAGGACGAACGCGCGATCTTCTATGAAAAGGATCGAACCATACTCGCCCCGCTTGCAGACAACAACCGCCGGGCCCAGCTCAAGGCATTTAGGCCCCGCCACCCAGACATTCCCCTCGTTCACCAGCTGGCGCAGCTCGTCCTCGTTTATCGTCAGAATATCCACCTGCCTCAGAGCAGTTATGAGCGATTCCCTCTTTATATCGATCCACAGATTCATCGTGTCCAAGCCAACTAACCGCTCCCCAGGTCCCAACGAGGCCAGCACCTCCCCTTGAAGATCGGGATCGATGTTCGCAAGAAAAACTGTCTCGCACGTGCGATACTTATCCGGAACCTGCGGTGAGAAATCCGCGAAAACATTCAGGTGCGTTGCCAGCGTCTCTCGGTCGTTCATGTCGTCCGAATACCGACCCGCCCACCGGAACGTCTCGCCCCGCGCCACAACGAGACCAGAAATATCGCTGTATCGTCCAAGGAAATCTATATGCTCTTGGCCGAAGTCCTCGCCCACAACGCCCACGAGATTGACGTTGGTGAACTTCGACGCGGCTACCGAGAAATAAGTCGCCGACCCGCCCAAGAGCTCATCTCGCCGACCCGCGCGCGTCTCAACGGCATCAAAGGCGACTGAGCCTACAACTGTAATTGACAACTGAACACCTCCTCAAATGCACTGCGAATCAAAACCTACAAATACTTGTTAATCAGAAGACCGAGCCGCTCGCGATTCTCATCTGAAATGTGCTCCCGACCCGTTATGATCGCGTTCTTCAACGACTCACGACATCCGCATCTCCGGGCATCGTCAATCCTGGGCACCACGTCCCTTATCACGGCCATCGCGTTGCCAACGTTTTTGCCAAGGTTCGCGATGACCTCATCAATAGTTACATCGTCGGTCGCTTCACGCCAAACATCATAGTCCGTAACGCAAGCGATCGTCGCATAACACATCTCGGCCTCGCGGGCGAGCCTCGCCTCCTGCACGTTCGTCATGCCGATGACATCGAACCCGAGCTGCCTGAACGCCTTCGACTCGGCCCGCGTCGAGAACTGCGGGCCCTCGATGCAGACGTAGGTTCCGCCATCGTGAACGCGAACACCCACTCGCTTGGAGGCATCAACCAGAAGACCCCGTAAGACAGGGCAAAATGGCTCCGCCATCGACGTATGTGCCACGATGCCGTCCCCAAAGAACGTCCCTATTCGCCTGAATGTCCGGTCGAACAACTGGTCGATGATGACGAAGTCCAGCGGCCTTATCTCCTCCTTAAGGCTCCCCGTCGCGGTAACCGCGAGCACCGCGTCCACACCGAGGCTCTTGAGCGCATAGATGTTAGCGCGGAAGTTGATCTCGCTGGGCATTATTCGATGGCCAACGCCATGCCTCGGCAGAAACGCCACCCTAACGCCTTCGAGCGTCCCCAAGACCAGCTCATCGGAGGGCTTGCCGAACGGTGTGGGCACCTCGACCCGCTCGACGTCTGTCAGACCCTCCATCTTGTAAAGCCCGCTTCCACCTATGACCCCAACTGTTGCCCGAACCATTTATCCCTCCAAACTGAGTAATCCCTAGCGCAATCTCGTGCTCCAAATGCGCCTGAACGAGGCGCAGACAGGTTGCTTACGATAGGCTTAGCCACGCATCTTGTCAAATCCTCGGTAGGAGGAGTTTTCGTAATCGTGCCCGGGCCTGCTCAATTGAAGGCGTCCTTCCTGCATCCCCGTAAGGGGATGAACGTGAGTAGC
>QMNL01000290.1 GCA_003647755.1 Candidatus Coatesiibacteriota bacterium | reverse complement strand
GACGGCCCCTCCCATGGTGCCTGGGATTCCCGCCAGGGGTTCCAGGCCCGAAAGGCCCTTTTCAACGGTGGAACTGACAAGGGCGGCGAGGGGTCTGCCGGCGCGGAAAAACTCTCCATCTGTCGCCGCGTTGGTCTCGTATTCAAGCCTCTTCAGCGTCATAACGACCCCTCTGAAGCCCCTGTCGTTTACAATCAGGTTTGTCCCATTGCCAAGTATGAACAGCGGAACCGACTCGGACCCACAAAACTCGCCGACCGCCGCCAACTGCTCGACTGTTGCAGGCTCGACAAACGCGTCGGCCGGCCCGCCAACCCCGAAAGACGTGTGCTCGCTCAGTGGCTCATCCCAGACCGGATGGCACCCCACACGGGTGCATAGCCTGGACAGACCCTCTTTCCAGCCCACCGCCCTGATGCCTGCCCGCGTCATCATCTCTCCTCCCCGAACTTCTGCCGAAGTCCGCCAAGAACGACCTCGCCTATCTTGTAGATGTCCCCCGCCCCCAGTATGACGATCATGTCCCCCGGCTGCGCCTCGTCCACAAGCCGCCGAGCCACTTGGGTCATTTGCTTGACAAAATGTGCCGAGGTGTGCCCCGCCTGCATCACACCATCAAGAATGAGCCGCGCGTTGATCCCCTTAATTGGCTTCTCTCCCGCCGGATAGATCGAGGTGATAACCAGGAAGTTGGCATCGTCAAACGCGGTGAAGAATCGCGGGAGCAGGTCCTGTGTTCTTGTGAAACGATGCGGTTGGAAGGCGACCAGGAGCCTTCTTTGCCATCCCAATCTCGCCGCCTTGAGCGTCTCCCTAATCTCAGTTGGGTGGTGCCCATAGTCAACTATCACCATTATGTCATGCACCGTGCCCTTGAGCTCGAAGCGCCTCTTGGGCCGAGCGAACTTCGCAAGCGACTCCCTGATGACGTCAAAACCGATACCGAGCTCCAGCCCAACCGCGGTTGCAGCCAGGGCGTTATAGACGCTGAGCATGCCGGGCGATGAGATCTTGATGCGACCCAGCCGTTGATGCTGCCCGCCAGACCTCCAATAAACATCAAAACAGCTTACGAATCCCTCGAAGGCCATATTCTGCGCCGTGAGGTCAGCCTGGGCAGTGAGCCCGTAGGTTACCAGCCTCCGTTTGATCCTCGGGATGATGGCCCTGAGGTTCGGCTGATCGAGGCATAACACCACAGTCCCATAGAACGGGACCTCGTTGGCGAATGCCGCGAAAGTGCTGAAGAGGTCCTCCTCGCTTGCGTAGTGGTCCATGTGCTCCCTCTCCAGCGAGGTTATCACTCCGATCGTCGGGGAGACCTTCAGTATTGTCCCGTCAGATTCACACACCTCGGCAACCATGACATCCCCGGCACCCAGCCGGCCCCCGCTACCCACATCGCTGACGATTCCCCCAACCACGACTGTCGGGTCAAGGTTAGCCGTTCTAAGAACCTCGGCAATCATGCTCGCCGTGGATGTCTTTCCATGCGTCCCGGCCACCGCGATGCCGCACTTACTCAGGCGCATCAGCCCGGCAAGCATCTCCGCTCGCGGTATGACCGGCACTCCGGCCTTCCTTGCCGCGACGATCTCGGGATTATCCTTGCCAATGGCATTTGAGAAAACAACCAGATCGGAGCCAGCAACATTGGCGGCGGCGTGGCCCACGGATATCTTCGCCCCGTGGTTGGAGAGACGGTGGAGCAGGTCGCTATCCTCGATGTCGGAGCCAGAGACTTCATAGTTAAGCCTGAGCAAGACCTCAGCAATGCTGCTCATGCCGCTGCCGCCAATTCCGACAAGATGGATTTTTTTGATCCCTGCGAACATCATTTTCGCTTTCCTTCTGTTCGGCTTCTGAGGACCGACAGCAAGAGGCCCACCGTTATCATGTTTGCCAGCAAACCGCTCCCACCGTAACTTATGAACGGCAAACTAACGCCAGTCGTGGGCATAAGGCCCACAACAACACTGATGTTCATGAAGCTCTGAAGCCCGAGGCTTGTCGCAAGGCCGAAGCCCAAAAGCCTCGCGAAGTATATGTCCAGCGACATGCTGAGCATCAAAGCTCTGCTAATAAGCGTAAGAAAGAGGGCTATAACGATAACGGCCGCCACGAACCCACCGTCTTCCGCAAGCGCCGCGAAGGCGAAGTCATTGAAGCTCTCGGCAAGCAGGAGGTGTTTTTGCATGCCCTTGCCAAGACCCATACCAAACAACCCACCCGAGCCCATAGCGGTGAAAGCTTGCTTGAGATGCCAGGGGGTGTTTGTGGGGTCCAACAAGTAGGACGCGAAATTAGCCACTCTCTGTCTGAAGTGGTGTGAGTAGCGATATGCACACACACCGGATGGCAATGCCAAGGCGGCGAGCGCCGCGATATGTCTGGGCCGCATTTGTGCGACGAAATAGATCGAGCCGCTGATCAGCGCTAACAGGCCAGTGGTGCCGTAATCAGGCTCCATCGCAACGAGGGCAAGGACAATCAAGACGAGAGGCAGCGTTATCGTGAGGACCTTTGCGGAACCATGCCGCTTATTCTGCTGGGCGCAGATCATTGATGTAAGGAACAATGGCAGCGAGAATTTGGCCAGCTCGCTCGGCTGGAAGGAAAAACCGTAAAACTCAAGCCATCTTGTTGCACCCCTGTGGGCCACGCCCACTCCCGGAACCATGACAAGCGCAAGCAGACCGATTGTCAGGAACATCAGCGGCCAACTGAGCCGTGGCAAGGTCTTCAAGGGAAGTATGGCTGCCCCAAGACCAATCATCACGGCAAACAAGACCGATACAATATGCCTCACGAGATAGTGGTAAGGAGTCCCGAACTCGTTCGCAGAGCGAAGCATCGTCGCACTGAAGACGGTTATGATGCCCACCCCCAGCAGAATAGCAACGAGCAACAAGATAACCCCATCCAGACTCATCAACCGACGAGAGATGCTATTTGGCCTGGTTAACACCATGACCCCTCCCCTCGAGATGATCGAGAACAGCCTTCTTGAATTTGTTCCCCCGATCGCGGAAGTCCTTGAACATGTCGAAGCTGCTGCACCCCGGCGACAACAGAACAACGTCGCCACGAGTGGCGAGCGATGCGGCCTGTGCAACAACGTCTGGGATGGCACCACCGTTGAGCAAGACTGGGAGCTGTTTTCCAAGCGCCGCAGCGATCCTCGGACGCGCCTCGCCAATCGCTATCACCGTCTTGACCTTGCCCCTGGCTGTCTCGAGGATGTCCGCCCAGTCGCAGCCCTTGTCTCGCCCGCCGGCGATCAGGATGATTGGTCCTTCGAACGCCTCGAGTGCTTTTGTAACCGCCAGGGTGTTGGTTGCGTGGGAGTCATCCACGAAGGTTATCCCCTCAAACATGGCGAAGACCTCGAGCGTGTGAGGGGCAAGTTTGAACCCAGCCAATGCCTCCCTTATCGTTTCAGTAGGGACATCTTGAGCGATAGCCATTGCTGCCGCAGCCATCACGTTTTCAACGTTGTGAAGCCCGGGAAGGGCGATGTCCTCTCGCTTGAGCACTGGGAATCTCTCGCCGTCCCGGACGCAGATGATCCCATCTGCCGCCAGGAACACACCCTCTCGCTCGCCCG
>QMNL01000289.1 GCA_003647755.1 Candidatus Coatesiibacteriota bacterium | reverse complement strand
CTCCAAAGGGCTAGAACCATCTGCGTCAATCTGATTACTGGGGTCGCGCTATGAGCTTGACGCCTCAGTGGTCGGCGGTTACTCTTATTGGAGACGTTGGGCTAAGAGCGTCTTGTTGGATGCGACAAATGTGGAGTGGTTATATGGGTAGGTTGATCAAGATACTGGCGTTCATTGTCCTGTTAGGTGTGCTGACTTGGATCGCGGCACAGAACAGCCACACGGTTACGATCAATTATTACAAGGACAAGGCGATACCCCTCTTGGGTTATGACGTGGGGCCGGATGGCGTCAGGCACGCGCGCCCGGTGCCGGTGTATCTGCTGGTTTTGGGCTGTATTTTCATTGGTGGTCTGTTGGCGGGCATCCTTCTCATGGTTCCGCAGTTCAAGCTCGCTAGGGAGAATCAGGAACTGAGGCGCAAGATCGCGGAGCAGCGTGAGGAGCTGGACGTCCTGCGGAAGATACCGATCGGTCAGAGCGAGGAGGAGGGAGGCTTGACGGAGCCTATCCCTACCTCGTAGCTTGCACTGGGAGGCTGTGAGTGCCTGAGGTCAGGATTGAGCCGCTGTCGGAGGGCAACATGGACATCGAGGCCTGCTGTTGCCTGACGTACGACAAGGAGCTGAAGAGAGATGCCGAGATCAAGAAGAAATGGCTCAGGGCTATGGCCAAGAAGGGCCTGCGCGCCCAGCTGCTATTCGAGGACGACAGGCCGGCGGGATTCATTGAGTATCAGCCGATAGAGTTGGCTCCGTGTCCGGCAGTTGGCAAGGACCTTTATTTCATCAACTGCATGATGGTTCACATGTGGGACCTCGGCCCAGGGTGCATGCAGGGCAAGGGCTATGGGCGAAAGCTCTTGCAGGCAGCGCAGCAGGACGTCAAAAAGAACACGACTGCGAGGGGGATCGCGGCCTGGGGCCTCGACCACGAGTTCTGGTTCATGCCCTACAAGTTTTTCAAACACATGGGCTATAAGGTGGTGGACAGGCAGGGCCTGCGCGTGCTTCTGGTCAAGAAGTTCAAGCAGGTTGACAATCCACACCTGATGCCCATCTCCTATGATCGTGAGCCCGAGCGAGGCAAGGCCATCATCGACTTTTTCTTCAGCCACCAATGCCCATATAGACTCTATCAGCTCAAGCGCTGGCGCAGTATTGCGCAGGAGTTTGGTCAGGATGTAGTCTTCAACGAGTTCCACACGGACAACAAGAAAGTGATGGCGGCTTTCGGCATCAGGTCAGGCCTTTTTATCAACGGGGACGAGGTGTTCGCCGGGCCGATGACTGATGATGAGATCAGGGACAAGATCACCGCAGCCATCAACCGCTCGGAGGATACTTACGGTTGGTTTGACTGAAAGGCCGCGGACATGCGCGAGGCGAAGCGTGAGCACAGACGTTGCACCACGGTCGCTGTCCACATCGGCTAGCAATGAGAATGTGGCCGTTTTCAGCCCCGGCGATAGGTCGCTCACGCTGAGCGTTATTAAACGCGCACCTACAGCCTAGGTCAGGGAGAAGGCCTTGAGCCGCGTTCTGTTCATAAGCAACGATTATGTGTCAAAGAGGATGGCCGGCCCAGCTATCCGTTGTCTTGAGCTCAGCAGGGCGCTTTCGCGCCGGCACGAGGTCATCCTGGCGTGCGAGAACGAGCCTGACATCGAAGGCGAGGGGTTCTCGCTTGTCGCGTTCAACCGGGACCACGAGAGGCTGCGCTCGCTCGCGAGCAGAAGCGACGTCTTGGTCTTGCCGCCATACACTCTGTCGATATATCCGTTTCTGAAAACGTTGGGGAAACCGCTTGTTATGGACCTTTATGACCCATTCGTGCTCGAAAAGCTCGAGGTCTATCACGGAGACAACGTCTGGTCACAGTTCGAATCGGACCTTGCTGTCCTGAGGGAGCAGCTTCTAGTCGGTGATTTCTTCGTTGCGGGCACAGATGACCAGCGCTCGCTTTGGATTGGGATGCTCGCTGCGCTGGGAAGGATTAACCCGAAGACTTACGCTCGCGACAAGAGCCTCAAGAAGCTCATCTGCACCGTCCCGTTCGGTGTCCAAAGCACCCCACCGATACACACCGAGCAGGTCATGAAGGGAGTCGTCAAGGGCATTGACAAGGAGGACTTCGTCCTGATCTGGGCCGGCGGCATCTGGAATTGGTTTGATCCGTTCACGCTGCTGAGTGCGATGAAGGTCGTCTCTGAGAAGGACAGCACAGTCAAGCTGTTTTTTCTCGGTGTTAGGCATCCACACCCGGCCATGCCAAGGGAACAGTTCCGCGTCGCAAACGAGGCCAAGTCGTTTGCCAAGGAGCTTGGTCTTCTGGGCAGATCTGTTTTTTTCAACCATGAGTGGGTGCCGTACAAACTGAGGCAGAACTTCTTGCTGGAGGCGGACGCCGGCGTATCGACACACTTCGACCACGTCGAGAATACGTTCTCGATAAGAACGCGGGCACTCGATTACATCTGGGCTGGATTGCCAATGATCATGACCGAGGGAGACTACATCTCGCGCCTCGCAAAAGAGCGAAAACTGGGCCTGTGCGTCCCGCAGCAGGACGTCGAGGCGCTCGCCCGGGCCATTATGACGCTACGAGGCGCGGGGCGGGATCAGATCGACCAATATAAGAAGGGGCTCGCCCTTCTGGCGGAGGAGTTTCGCTGGGACGCTGTTGCGCGTCCGCTGGACGACTATTGCCTCGCGCCGGTGTTCGCCGCGGATAAGCCAGGCTCCAGCGACTCAGGCGACGCTCTGCAGGATGAGAATCCGATCCCCGGGCAACAGGGGCCGCGGCCAAGGTCATTCCTTGAGAAGCTCGTTCACCTTTTCAAGAAGCTTCTTGTCGATTAGCCGGTCTGCGCCAAGGTGTCTGTCCCTGATACATCCGTACTTGCCGATGACCAACGTCGTGGGAATGGCCCGGACTCCGTATGCTCGCGCCACTGTCCCGTCCCTGTCGTGCAGCACCGGCAGTTCCATGTTGTTTTGCTGGAGGAAGTCTCTCACCTTGGCCGATGAGACGCGGTCAGTCGAGATGCCAAAGACTTTCACATTCTCGCCGCGGGTTTCCTTATACACCTTGTTTACTAGTGGAAGTGTGATACGACAGGGAGGGCACCAGGTGGCCCAAAAGTCGATGACAACGACGTCCCCTCTAAGTGAACTCAGCTCGACTGTCTCGCCGTCAAGCGACCTCAGTGTGAAGTTGGGAGCCAGGGGACCTCGCTTTGGAGCCGACTTCGAGCTAGCGCTGTTAGACGTTTGTCGCCCAGATGAAGACTCATTCGAGCAAGCGGCCATGAAAGCAAGGCTAAGCACTGCAACAAGTGGAACAACTAGTATCAGAAGGTGGCGGGCGCGCCTCACGGAGGCAGGAAAACTATTCATAGATATCATGACACTTTCTTTTCGTTCAAATCAGTTTGAGTTGACCTTTATTGGGCCATTCCATTTTTCAGACATTCATAAATCTATATATGCCGGCCTCATTATGCAAGATGCTATCCCGCCGCGGTCAGTGTGTCGTTTCCCTGGAAGCTGCTGTTTCAATACCGTAATGACACAATTGGAGTTTCCCCAAAACGGGCTGCGGATTCGTTGGG
>QMNL01000288.1 GCA_003647755.1 Candidatus Coatesiibacteriota bacterium | reverse complement strand
GAACGATACCAATGTGAACGGATTCCGCAGCTTGCACCTACGGCTACTCTTGTAGTCCCCCTTCGGGGAACTGAAACCCAGCATCACCTCAATCCCAATTCCATTCTTGTTTCACCCAAAACACCGCCCCAGAGCCAACCACCCAACGAATCCGCAGCCCGTTTTGGGGAAACTCCAAGGGTCGTTTTCAGGAAGAGCCTCGGCCGGTATTTCGTGAGCTCTGGCGGCGAAACGATTGTCTGCACAGTCTCAAATAAAATGCGCAAGCAGCTCATCTATCCAACTGCCGACCCATCATCCAGAAGGCGGAGCGTCGATGCGGTCAAGTCGATTGGGATGGTGATCCCGTAGCGATTGGAGATGTGGTTACTTTCGTCTCTGCAGGCGATAGCACGGGGATGATCAAGGATGTTCTCCCTCGCAAAAACAAGTTCAGCAGAAGATCTGCGGGCAAAAGACCGCTTGATAACATTGCCGGCGGGCGTATTATCGCCAAGTTTGGTGTAGATGAAGTCCTGATAACTCTCAAGGAGACGAACAGTGCCTGGATTTGCCCGTGTTGTATGCGTCGTCCTGCTTGTCACGATCGTGCTGGCCGCACCCATCATATCTGTGGGGCTTGCCTCTGAAAATGTTATCCACGACAGCTGGGATGTCATTGTTCTCGCCGGGGCTAAGATCGGTTTTACCCATAGCGAGATTCTCGTGCGGGAGGAGGCTGGCCAGAGGCGCTACATCACGAGAATGGACAGTGAGATGAAGATACTCAGGGGCAGCTCCACGGCCAGAATGCGGATGTCAAATGAGGTTGAGGAGAACGAGCAGGGCCAGATACTCTCGTTTCGGACAAGAATGGCGGTCTCCGACAAGCCAGTCGAGATGACGGGCCATTTCACAGACGGCAAGCTGTCGGTGAGGCAGACCGTCTTGGGCAAGACCAAGGAGTTCAAGATCTCGGTGCCCACCGGGACGGTAGGGCCTTACGGCGCATTGCGGCTGACGAGAGAGAGGGGATTCAAACCAGGCACGAAATACACCATCAAGACGTTCGACGCGCAGAGTGCAAAACCTCTCGACATGAACATTGAGGTCCTGGGTGATGAGGCCGTCGATATACTTGGCAAGAAGATGGTGCTGCACAAGCTTCTCGTCAAACAGAGCGTCCTTCCCGGAGTTGTGATTCACGAGTGGTGCGAGGACGATGGGGATGCACTCAAAACCGAGATCAAACAGCTGGCGATGGTTACTTTCAGAACAACAAAAGTAGATGCTCTGCGGGTCGCATCCGGCGCCAAGGTTGATCTTCTCAAGGCCCTTTCTGCAAGCTGCAACATCCTGATACCCCATCCCTACATAACGGAGGCCGCCACGTTCCGCATTCTTTACTCCGGCGCCTCATCGTCAGTGATTAAGATACCCTCGGACGCAATACAGAGCGTTGAGCCGTGCGAGGGAGGCTTTCAAATCAAGAACATCCCGCAATCCTACAATCCGAACGAGGCGCTTTCATTGCCGATCGATGCGCCCGGCATGGCCGAGTATTTGGCGTCTTCGGCGTGCATCCAGAGCGACGATCCCAAGGTAGTCAGGATGGCAAATAACGCGATTAAGGGCGAGAAGAACGCATACAAGGCTGCCAAAGCGCTATGCAGTTGGGTGTCGAAACACATTTCACTGAAGAACTACTCCGTGGGATTCGCAACCGCTGGGGAGGTCGCCGAGCGACTTGAGGGCGATTGCACGGAACACGCGGTCTTGCTCGCGGCGATGTTGCGTGCGGTCAGAATCCCTGCACGGTGTGTCGTAGGACTGATATATGGTAATGGCAGATTCTATTACCACATGTGGAACGAGGCCTATGTGTCCAAATGGGTCCCACTGGACGCGACGCTCAACCGTGGAGGGAATGATTGGGATGCCGTGCATATAAAGCTGCTGAATGCTGCCCTCAACTCGCCGGCACCGATGCTCGAGCTGACGTCACTTCTGCCAATGATGGGCAAGGCCAAGGTTGACGTTCTGTCGCTCCGCTACGAGGGCAGCACGCTCGACGTTAGGGACCCGGGCAAGCTCTCATTCGTGCTGGGTAACTCCTATGAAAATCTACCCTACTCGTTCAAGGTCTCAAAACCCAAGCGGGCGATCTTCGACCCAGCAAATGACCCTTTCAGCTCGAAGACGATACTCACCGTCCACTCGCTGGCATATTCGAATGCGGAGCTAACAATTCAGATTGAACCTGTCGGCTTCACCCCCGCCCTTCGCGACTTTGTCGGCAAGCTCAAGGCGTCCGGCAAGGAACTGAGCAAAGTTCACTACTACAAGATCGACGGGAGGCCAGCGGTTCGCCTCATCGAGACCGATGGCAGTGCCAAGACGGAGAAGCTGCTCATCCGCGATCGCGATGTGCTGATAACCGTGAAAGCCATCGGGGAGAAGAAATGGCGCAAGAAGCTCTTCAAGAAGGTAACAAGGACATTCAGGTTCACGGATGACAAGTAACCAGTTGCGAGTTGGCGCTGTAGGACGGGCTTTCCAGCCCGCCCCGAATCAGTCGCCGGTTGAGGGCAACATGAGTGGATGACGATGAGATCACAGATCCAACAAGCTGATGTGCTAAAACGGGTATTTCAGGAGTGATTCAATGATATTATTGACACAACGACTGCAGGGGATTCTTGTTTGTGTGGGCTTGTGTCTCACCATAATGGCAGGTGGCGCGGCGGTAGCCGATTCGGCGCCGATCCTGGGCATAAGCCAGCCATCACTCTCGCCGGACGGCAGGACGATATGTTTCAGCTATCTTGGCGATCTGTGGACTGTGCCAGCTCAAGGGGGCCAGGCCATAAGACTTACTGTGCACGAGGCGAACGAGGGGAGCTCGTGCTGGTCGCCTGATGGGAACTTCATTGCATTTACGTCGGACAGAAGCTTCAACCCAGACGTCTTTGTCGTCCCCTCAGATGGAGGCCTGCCCCGGAAGTTGACGTTCAACTCGCGGCCGGATGTGGTCAGGGACTGGTCGGCTGATGGCAAGTGGATCATCTTTGATTCGTATCGGGAGGTGAACGCGCCGCTCCGGGAGGGGACAATTTACAGGGCTAATGCGGACGGCACACAGATCAAGAGGGTTATCGACTGCACCGGCAGGAACGGGGTGCTCTCGCCGGACGGCCAGACGTTGGCCTTTGTGCGTGGCGCAATGCCCTGGTGGCGGAAGGATTATCACGGCAGCTCCGATCAGGACGTATGGTTGAAGCAGTTAGACGGCTCGCCGGCCAAGAGGCTCACGCAATATGACGGGAAGGACACCGACCCCATGTGGTCCCCCGACGGCAAGAAGATATACTTCCTTTCCGACAGGGACGGCGTAACGAACGTGTGGGTGATGCCCACTAGCGGGGGTGAAGCCCGAAAGGTGAGCAATTTCACTACGGACGGTGCCGCCTTTGCGTCCATCTCGCGCGACGGCTCAGTGATTGCGTGCTGCCTAAACGGGCGTCTCTATACGGTTGACACAAGGACGGGCGAGACCACGAGGGTAGATGTCTTCGCCCCAGCTGACGTCAAGGAGAATAATGTCGAGCCAAAGACCTACACAAGCAAGGCCAGTGAGATG
>QMNL01000287.1 GCA_003647755.1 Candidatus Coatesiibacteriota bacterium | reverse complement strand
GTTTGCGGTCAACGAAGCGGGCAATCAGTTCGCCGGCGCGGCGGATGTCCTCCAAGAGCTTCAGACTCTTAACCTGCATACAGCAGCTCCCGCGTCTGCTCAATGGCCCGGCGGAAGTAAGGGTTGGAGACGGCGCGCACCATCACGAGGTCAACGGGACGCTGCAGGAGCTCTTGCAGGCCTTCCAGCAGTCCGAAGTAGGTGTCGGCCTGTTGGCCCCGGCCCACAGGATAAAACTCCACCAGGAAATCCAGATCGCTGGTCTGCGGATCGAATCGTCCGATGGAAGCGGAGCCAAAGACCTCCAGGCGGCGGACGCGGTATCGCCGGCACAGGGCGATAATTTCACTGCGTTTGATTTCCAAGAAGGTGATCATGCTTTTTCAGCCGACGCTGACGCCTTATTCATATCCTTGACTCCTAAATCCCCACTTTTACACCAAGAACGTTGCTCATTCAAGCGTTTCTTGAGAGCAGTTGTTCGGCAGCAGGCGCAGCGCATCGTTGCCGGAGGCGGGCTTTGTTCCGAGGTGGTCGGCGTCGTGCAGGCATCTAAGTGAAATTGCCAGTCCGAGTTGAGCGGTGGTTTGCCACTTCACCGATGCGCCACTGGGCGAAGCTCATAGATGCGACCATATCTTGCAGCCAACCTCAAATCGCCCTCGCGGAGGGCATCTCGCAAGTCATCCAATCTGTAAGCGTCATCGACGCTAAGATATGGGGACCACCCTCCTTCGCCTTCCATCAGTTCCACCTCAACTTCAGCCACATAGCGGCCTTCGTGGATATACTTGGTTTTTTTGCGCCGCATCATAATCATCGCCTCCGTAAGAAACTCTCATCCCATCGCGCCGGATCCGGTCTGTATGCCGTAACCAGAACAACAGGTTCATCATATCCTTTCGGGATGCCCCATACAACAAGATTTGCCGAAATAGCGCAGCCTTTTCAAGTTGCTTTTGAGCTTAGTGTTTTGGAAATGAGATCGCGATCATGGACTCATGCAGCAGCAGCCGCAGGGCGTCGATTGCGGCGGCGAGCTTCACGCCGAGGCGGTCGCCCTTGTAGTGAAATTCGTGTGTGGGCGATGTCTTCTCGGTGGACATGGCAATGAAAACTGTGCCGACGGGCAGCTTCTCCACCCCCGTTGCTGGGCCGGCATAGCCCGTTGTCGCGAGACCGACGTTTGAGCCGCAGAGAAGCCGGACACGGTCCGCCATCGCCTCGGCCACCTCGGAGCTAACGACGCCCTGGCGCTGAATCAGCTCGCGAGGCACGCCGAGCACGTTCACCTTCGCATCAATGCTGTAAACGCAGAGACCGGCCAGAAAAAACCGTGAGCTGCCGGGCAGGTTCGTCAAGGAGTGCGAAATCAGTCCACCTGTACACGACTCTGCAACTGCAAGCGTGAGGCACCGCGAGACGAACAGTTGCGCTATCTCCTCGGCCAACCGACCAAGCTCAAACTCGAGCTTCGCCCGCTCAGACACCGGTGTCCCTCCCAAGCAAACGCCTCAACATTTTCTTGAGGGCGTAAATTGCGCCGAAGATCTTTCCCAAAAGCCTCGTTTGCCTGTTCATGTAAAACAAGCGCCTCAAGCCGCTCTGCGTTGCGGGCAGAAGCGGATCATTTGGCGACAAGATGCCCTCGCGGACCGCGATCTCGTGGATTGCGGTGTGGGGCTCAACCCTTATGTAACTCGCGAAGACCCTACAGCGGGAGCGGAGCTTGAGCTTTGAGCCTATAAAGAACCTGAGCAGCTTGAAAAAATCTCTCCACCTCTCACCGGGGGGGCTTATGAAAAAATTGTAGGAAACTACCGCACGGGCGTCCTGTTGCGCCATCTGGAAAGTCCTCTCAATGTCTCTCTGCCTCGAGACCTTGCCCATTTTGGCCAGAACCGAGTCGGTCAGAGCGTCCGGGGAAAACGCGAACTCTGCGCAGCCCGCCTCGACCGCAAGGTCCCACTGTTCCTTGCTCAAGAAACGTTCCGCAAACCAAGCGATCCAACGTGCCCTCCTGCCGAGGCCACGTCGAACCATCTCCCTGCAGATCGCCTCGGAGTGAGCAGGAGGGATGTTGAAGACGGGGGCGATGAACTGGAACGTCTTGAGCCCATGTTCCTCAATCAGCGACTCGACCTCGCCAACGACCTTCGTTGGCTCTCTAAGCCTCACCCTTGGGCCGTTCAAGAAGGGATATACGCAATAGATGCACTTCTGGGCACAGCCGCGAGAGCTCTCCACGCCAACCGAGAATGGGAACCGCAGATAAGGCTTGGGCGATACTACGAACGGCGCCTCGTTCGGATAGTTGGACAGGTCGAACAGCTCCCCCGGGCCGGTGTTATCGACGTGTCCGTCTCTGCGTAACAGAATCCCGGGAACAGACTGCGGGTCATCGAGTCTCTCCAGCAATGAGGCAAATGTCCGCTCACCCTCGGAGACCACTCCGAAGTCGATGGCATCTACCGCCTGCATAATCTCATGAGCATAGATAGAAAAGCCCGGCCCGCCTATTACCAGAGTCGGACTTGGCGTCCTGCGTTTTACGGCCTTGGCGATTTTGGGGACCTCGGCGAAGTAGTAAAAGCGGTCCCTGTATTGGGTTGTATCGACGTTTCGCAAGGAGAGCCCGACTACGTCAGGAACTTGCTCGGCGAGGGCCCGGTCAAGTGCTCGGTATGGGGCCTTTTCGACGTTCATATCAAGGACAGAGACGCTGTGATCGGTTGTCATGGCGAGGTAGCGCCCCAGGGCGTTGAGGCCCGCCGGGAATACGGGAGGCTCAAAGCGGCCCAGAAACGCTTGGACGAACAGGACCTTCAACGGTTGTGTCTCTTTCTGGGGGTCCTGATGCGCCAGATGAGAAGGATAACAAGCTGGGCGACGGCCGCCCCGGTGAGGTCTGCGCCAATGTCCGAGAGACTCGCGAATCTCCCCTTCACGAAGTATTGGTGAAACTCGTCGCTCACACCGTAGGTGAGGCAAAAGAGGGCGGCTATGATGCATGCCATCTTGACGCTGAACAGAAGCGGCCTTGCCCTGAACGCCATGTTAGCCAAGAGGCCCATTATGAAATATTCAAAGAAGTGCAGCACGTAGTCAGGAACCTTGCCAAGCTCCTCGGGCACGTGAGAGATGGATGAGCCTACGAACACCAGCCCGCAATATATGGCCAAAAGACCCCAAACCAAGAGCGGTCGGTTTGTCAAGCCCCGCCGCTTGCCAAACGGCGTCTGCGAGCTTGACCTGCCAGGCCGTTTGCCCCCCCTCGTATTCACCGGCGCGAGAATTCTTGAGCGTTCATTACGACAGCGTGCTTTATTAACTGGCTGGTCCCGTGGCCCATATCAAATCTCCTTTCGATAAGCAATATCGGTTAAGATTATATGCGAGCGAACCGTTTAAGCAAGTTCCATGCTCACCCCCAATAATCAGGGTTAATGCCAAGGCAGATGGTGGGACGAACACGCTTTGCCAGTGCGCAGAGGCTATGACTTCGGCAGGCATCGGTCTGTAAGTTACACGCGTTGGTTGACTTTGGAGTGCGGCGGCTTGACGCCGCTTTCGTTTGCGGTGGCTTGACACCGCGCTCCAATAGACAATTTCATCTCTTTCCAAAAGGCGATT
>QMNL01000286.1 GCA_003647755.1 Candidatus Coatesiibacteriota bacterium | reverse complement strand
TGCTCGGATGCCTATCCAAAGCAGCCTGCCCACGACCAAGACGCAACCACAGGCTCCATTGAGCCCCACCAGAGCCACCAAGCAAGTTCCAAAAGCAACGCCGCCGGGCCAGCCCAGCGTTGCGGCTGATAAGGGCCAGAGGCCTGGGGCCAAAAGCAGTAGCGTGACCCACCCAGGTAATACTAAGTCACCAACTGGCGCCCAGAAACCCGCTCAGACGCCGGCTTCCAGGAAGCCGCGTGCCAAATCTCTGTCCATCACGATGTTGCCGGCCAAGCAGCCCATGCTGAAGCGCGAGCCTACGAAATCGACTAAGAGCGGCAAGATCACCATCCGTTCGGCGGGCCATTCCAAGACCCGACTCGACGTTGAGAGGGAACGTCGGGCTCTCTCGCTGTCCTACCTCAAGATGGCGCAGAGTTTTGCCAACAAGGGCAATTTGCAGCTCGCGCGTCAGAACTTCGAGAAGGCTCTTAAGACCGAGCCGGACAGCGTGGTGGCCTTGATGAGTTATGGGGCGTTTCTGCTCAGCCGGGGGAAACCCGCCTTGGCAGAGCGGTTCCTGCGCAGGGGTGTTACACTCGATAAGGGCTCGGATGAGGTTAGGAGCGCAATCAATGAGTATCTAGGTCAGGCCCTAGCCGGACAAGGTATGTATGAAGAGGCGGTTAAGGCGTATCAGACAGCGATCGCCCTGAACGATGGCAACCTCAGCGCTTACAACAATCTGGCGGTGGCCTACAAGAGGCTCGGCAAACGAGAGCTGGCCAAGCGCACATACTCGCGGCTTTTAATTGTTGATAACAAGGCTCCGCTACCTTATTACGGTCTTGGCTTAATGAACGATGAGGACGGCAAGATCGACAATGCCATATTCGACTACTCCCGTTTCATGGTTCTCGCTGGCTCTCGTTATGAGGCCCTTCAGGATCAGGTCAGAAAGAGAATTGCCTTTTTGAAAGCGCAGAAACAACAAAAAAAGAAGCGAAAGCTCGTTCACAAGGACATGTATGTCCCATAAGCTAGCCGTGCGCAGTGCTCTTGAGGGAGGGGAACGGCACACCAAACCGGATAATGGCTGTTTTTCACCTGGGCGTGATTGAGCGGGGCTTGGGGCAAGAGCGATATGATGATTGAAGAGATTAAGAGGATCCAGGAGAAGTCGCAAGATGAGTTCGCCTCGGCGGTTGGCCACAAGGAGCTTGAGCAGCTTAGGACCAAATATCTCGGTAAAAGAGGTATTCTTGCGTCATTCCTAAAGAGGATTGGCACCCTGGACAGCGAGCTCCGTCCGGCCGCGGGCAAGGCGGTTAACGATGCCAAGAGAGCAGTCGTATCGTTTTTTGAGGAGGCGAAGTCGCGCATCGAGTCCTCCGCTGGCGGGAAGTCTCCTGCCACGTTCTTTGACTACACGCTTCCCCCATATCCATTCCCCAAAGGCTTTTTACATCCGTGCACGCTGGTGATGGATGAGATACTGGACATATTTATGGAAATGGGGTTCGAGGTTGAGCTCGGCCCGGAGGTTGAGCTGGAATACTACAACTTCGAGGCGCTCAACACCCCGAAGGACCATCCGGCGCGCGATCTTCAGGACACGTTCTACATCTCCGGGGAGGTGCTTCTCAGAACGCAGACGTCGCCGGTTCAGGTAAGGGTGATGGAGACGATAGACCCGCCGGTTCAGATGATCTCGCCGGGGGTAACTTACAGGCGTGATGCTGCGGACATGACGCACCTGCCGATGTTCTCCCAGGTGGAGGGCCTCATGGTTGATCGCGGGATAACGTTTGGCCACCTAAAGGGTTTTTTGACGGAGTTCGTGAGGCAGATGTTTGGCGAGGGTCGGCGCACGCGGTTCAGGCCACACTACTTCCCGTTCACGGAGCCAAGTGCGGAGATGGACATCAGCTGCGGTGTTTGTGGTGGAAAGGGTTGTCGGGCGTGCAAGGGGACCGGGTGGCTTGAGATACTCGGCTGCGGCATGGTGCATCCACACGTGCTGGACTTTGTCCACTATGATACGGAGAAGTTCACCGGCTTCGCGTTCGGCATAGGAGTGGAGCGCATAGCGATGCTCAGGTATAACATCGATGACATCAGGCTCTTCTTCGAGAACGACCTCCGGTTCCTGAAACAGTTCTAGCCTCTGTGCCCAGCGCCCACCACTTGCAGGCGCTAGCGCTTAAAACAGCTCCTTCCTGTTAAGAAGGATTGCCACGCGCCAACCTATTGACCGCAGAGGCGCCGAGCCACACGGACGGAGCTCCTTGCCATCTATTCTTTGAGCGAGGCGAGCGCTCCGGCCGCGTCGGCGAGGAGCTTACCTGGACTGATGGGCTCTCCAACCGCCTGTTGCATCCAGAGATCGGGGTAGATGTTGCCCAAGGCGCACATCCGCTCGAGGTTCGAGGCGAGGTCGTGGCGCTTGAAGTAATCCTGAATCTGGTAGCTGATGATATGCCCGATGGGGTAGTCCGGCAGATATAGGCTGTATGAGACCATGTGCGAGTAAATGCCCAAGAGCGATTCATCGGACTTGCCGAGATACGGTTCCCAGTATCTTGACCAGATGTCGTCTGCGATTGCTATGACATTCTCCTTCAGGTCAGCAGCGGTCGCGTCCGGATGCTTATACAGGTAACGCCATGCGAACATATCAACGAGAGACATGGATGCTATCTCGCATGTTGACAGGTAGGTGTGGATTACACGTTCGGAGCTGTTTTCGGCTGGCGGCAGACCGAGGACCTCCCGGTCCTTGCCCTGAAACAGGAAGGCTATTGCCTCGGTGAAGGCCGCGTTGGGAACGCCCTCGAGGGCAGGATGATCGATCATGTTCATGCTGAACGTCTGCTCAACGGTGTGCCCCAGCTCGTGCATCGCAATGTTGAACGAGCGGTAACTCATTTTGCCCTTCTCGGTGCGAATCCTCAGCAGAGCCTTCTCGCCTCTCATCCCCGCCCCGCGAGCGTGGCCTGCGCTGCGCGAAGGTTCCGCAAGAATGTGGTCGGCAAGATACCTGGCCTTTTGGTCTGAGAACCCGAGCTTATTCAGAATCTGCGGGAGCTTGGCGTTGAAAGCATCGATATCCGGGAACTGCCGCTTCACCAGGTCGTCGAGCGCCTCCTGGCTTTCCATCGGCTTGAAGCCCTGATACCAGATGTCGTAGGGCCTAAGCTCGCGGCCCAGCCGTTTTTTCATCTCGCGCGCGACGTCTGCCAGAACTGGCGAGGAGAGCAGTTCCACGAACATCTGCTCGACCTTGGCCTCGGGTATCTCCCTGTGGATATTGAAACGGCGGTCGATCAAGGTCTTATTGACGGTGTAGTATGCATCTTGCTCGCGCTGCGCCTTGAACGCCGCAAGCCACTTAGCGTATCGTCGGTCGCCCTCCGGTGCGGTCTGGATGCCCTTGCCATCGGCATCGAGGCAGTCGTTAGTGTAGGGATTCCAACGAATGTCGTTGTTGTTGACGACTTCCTGGGGGATGGTCCCCCGAACGATATGCCGCATCACTCTGAGAATGAGCTCCTGCTTGGCCAGGCCAGATGGGTCGGCGTACAGCGACTTGAGCTCGTCCCGAAGGCCCCAGTGGGAGATGAGCCTCTTCTCCTCGTCGTAGAGCGGTTTGCCGCTCTCATC
>QMNL01000285.1 GCA_003647755.1 Candidatus Coatesiibacteriota bacterium | reverse complement strand
CTGGAGTCGAAGCTGGACGTGATTGGGCCAAACATCGATGACATCCTGGCCTACTCGACCTACATTCCGGATATTTCCGGGACGGTTACGAGCAACGGCCAAGCCCTCAGCGCGATTGAGGCGAAGCTCGATGCGCAGGATGGTCTGCCGGGCGCGGTTGCTTCCCTGGAGTCGAAGCTGGACACGATCTCGCCGGAGGTTGCTGACATCTTGGCTTACACGACCTACATTCCCAACATGGCTGGGACGGTTACGAGCAACAGCCAAGCCCTCAGCGCGATTGAGGCGAAGCTCGACGGCGAGACCGGGCTGATTTATGCGGTGAACCTCCTCGAGTCAAAGGTGGACAGGTATGAGCCGAAGATCAACGAGATCTACAGCTACCAGCCGGACATCTATGCCGTGCTTCAGGGCAACAGCCAGGCCTTAAGCGCGCTTGAGGCGAAGCTCGATGGTGAGAGCGGCCTGTCCTCCGCGGTTGCTTCCCTGGAGTCGAAGCTGGACGTGATTGGGCCAAACATCGATGACATCCTGGCCTACTCGACCTACATTCCGGATATTTCCGGGACGGTTACGAGCAACAGCGAAGCCCTCAGCGCGATTGAGGGCAAGATCGATGGCGATGTTTCGCCGGGCATAGCGGACATAAAGTCATCGATCTCGACGCTGGACTTCAAGGCCGATCAGGCGGAGCTGAAGCTGCTCGATGTGCTGCTTCGGGATAACCAGGAGTGTCTGGCTCCGATGGCATATACGCCGGTGGAATACAATCCTCATGGCAAGCTTGAGGAGGTCAAGAAGTTTGTGTATCAGACACTTACTGACCTGGTAAACATGGGCTATCTCATCTATGACAGCAGGTCTTGGAGTGAGTACAATGCTGGTGTTGCAGCCTATAACGCGGGCAATTGGTACGATGCTGGCTATCACTTTTGGCACGCATACATCTATGCAAAATGTGACGCACATCCACCAGGGGGACAATAAAGACCAAAGGTTCTGATTTTGAGTGCCCGGTGCGCCTGTGTGCGCCGGGCATTCTCTAGTTCATGTGGATAGGAGAAGGACGGGCGAGAGATGATCAGGCGTTGGGCGGTTGTTTTGGGTATCGGGGCATTCGCCTGCCTCGTCGTAGCCTATGCGGCACTTTCATTACACCCCAAGAGAGTTGTGCCGGGTTCAGGTGTTCCTGTCAAACACGTAACGCCAGCGAGGCAGCTGTCTAATCCCAAGCTCAAAACCATTCCTGAGAAGAGTTTGCCTCATATCAGCTTGAGTTCCAGTGCGCAGGGCTTGGCGCTGGGAACGCTGTCGTTGGACGAAATGATCGACCTGCTCGGCTCAAAGGACAACGAGCTCACGAAAAAGGCCGCTAGAAAGTTGGAGGGTATGGGCTCTGAGGCGGTCCCAGCGCTCATCAAGCGGCTGTCGGAGACTCTCGGCAAGGGCAGTGGCTTCAACAAGCTGCGCTGGTGGTGCGTCAATGCGCTGGGGAGCATCAAGGACAAGCGCGCGACAGATGTCCTGGTGAAGTGTGCGGTTATGAGTGGGGACCGCCATTCCCGCTGGCGAGCGATCTGGGCATTGAACGTTATCGGAGACCAGCGTCGGGTCCCACTTCTCAAGGCTTATCTTCGGAGCAAAAACAAGCTCGAGCGCTTCAACGCGGCGACCGCGTTGAGCACGATGGATATTGATGATGGGGTCAAGGTCATTGAGGAGGCGACCAAGAGCAGCGATATGTGGCTGCGTTGGCAGGCGGTGTCGGCGCTCGGTCGGATCAAGAGCCCGGAGACGCTCGGATTGCTCGTGAGATGCCTGAAGGATCCGGACGGCAGCATTAGGCAGGAGGCGGCGATGTCGCTTGGTCGGCTGAAGGACATCAAGGCTGCTCCGGCGCTTGTCGAGGCGCTTGGCGATGCGAAATCTGGCGTGCGCTGGCGTGCGGCGAGGTCGTTGGGCCAGCTCGGTGCTAGGGAAGCGATACCAGCTCTGGTCAAGCTCTTGGACGATCCGGATGGTTCAGTTCGGGGTCAGACTGCGATAGCGCTTGGCGAGCTGGGGTGCAAGGATAGAAAGGTCGCCAAGAAGGTGATCAAGATGTTGTCTGATCCTGACAGGGAAGTGCGTAGCAAGGTAGCCGTCGCGATAAGCAAGATATGCAGCCCTGACGACGTCGAGGCGGTGAGCAAGGCCCTTCAAAGCGAGCAGGACGAACGAGTGCGGCGCAAGCTCGAACGTTCGCTTAGAGCATTGCAGTCGTCTGGCAGAAGGTCGTCCCTGTTGATGATTGATGATAGGTCTTGCTCGCTGATGTTGAGGGCTGCGTAAATGGCGTGCAGAGATTGCTTGACAAAGGCTCTCACTATCGCGGTTTCGGTGTTGCTATGCCTCGCAGCCAACATGTTCGCCGCAGAGGTGAGCGCCAAGGACAGTGCCGCTGCCGAGGGTTCGGCGAACAAGAAAGGTGAGGAGGTGCTGGCCGCGGTCGGTGGCGAGGTGCTTTCTCTTGGCGAGTTCAACAAGAGCCTCGAGCTTCTGGCGCAGTCGAAAGAGAAGTTAACACTTGGGAAGAAAAAGGACCTAGTCGAGAACTGGATACTGACCCGGCTTCTCGCCGCGGAGGCGTTGAAACGAGGCTTCGCGGAGCGTGATGATGTGAGAGCGCGTCTCGCGAAGAGCCGTGCGAAGATACTTGCAGAGGAGCTTCTCAGGGAGGAACTGGGTAAGATAACGGTAACCGAGCAGGACATCAGCGATTATTATGAGGCGCATCGGGATGTGTTCACGATCCCCCAGACTGTCCACCTGGGCATCATCACGTTGAAGACAGAGGCAGAGGCAGAGTCGGCGCTGGAGCGACTTAAGGGTGGCGAGGAGTTTGCGAAGGTCGCGAGGTCAGTCTCCATTGACAAGTATAAGGAGGCTGGCGGCGACGCAGGGATTATCGGGAAGTCAGAGAAGCTTCCAGAATACATGCGGGCCGCGTTTTACCTTCAAGAGGGCAGTTTGAGCGACGTTATCCCGTGCAAGGAGGGCTATTGTATCCTTAAGGTGATGAGCAAGTCTGCGCCGAAGACGTTGAGCTTTGAGGAGTTGAGTCCGAAGCTGAAGGCCATGATTGAGAAGCACGCGTTGCGGGAGAAGCGGGCCAAAGCGGTCTCGAAGCTTAAGGCGGAGCTGGAGAAGAAGGTGAAGGTGAAGCGCAACCTGGCCCTGCTGGGAAAGTAGCAAGAAGGCCTGGGTCAGGCCCTGCCGCGAATCAGTTATTTTCCGAGCACATCTGCCGTCTATGACTTCGGAGGTGCTGGCGGGATGGCTCCTCTCACGAGCGAAGGTGCCCGTCGAAAAAGCCTCCGCTGGTTGTGGCGCCTGGTCCACAAGTCTCTCAAAAGCCTCAAGCGACTCCTCAAGCGGCACTAGATTTCGGATTGTGGATTGAGGTTTATTTGCGGGGCCGGCCTGTCTTGGTGGAGCTGACGACCATCGACAGCATTTCGTTTCCTTCAGCTTTGAGCTCGGCAAGCCACTTCTCATCCATCAGACCAGCCTCGACGGCGAGGTTGAACCAGTTCACCGTTTGGACCAATCTACGATGGATCGCTTTGTCGCATTAGACGGTACGTGCCTGCCATTCAATCCGGAATCCG
>QMNL01000284.1 GCA_003647755.1 Candidatus Coatesiibacteriota bacterium | reverse complement strand
GAATTCTGCATGCACATGAACGCCATTAAAGCGTATAAGCCGTATCTTCTGGCGACCGTCACTTGGCAAAAGACTAATCCTATGCTGAAGCTCTCATTGAAGTCGATGTTTTGGCGCATGAAGATACGGAAAAGACGCCCGCCCTCAACAGATTCAACTGTCATCTCGTTTCTCAGAGAGCCCTGCACGTTTCTCATCTTTTTTCGGGGCGGCTTCTTTACTCTCTTTTCGCAGGAGATTAAATAATCTATCTCTTTATCAGTATAATTCGATTTACTACCAGCACCTGATGAACCGTTGCCGTTTTCATCCATCACTCGACGCCTCAACTGGCTTTAGTTTAGCACATCATACACTTTTCATAGAATAATCCGGCCGCAATGTACTCGCAAGCAGGTCCAGGCGCACAGCGTTTAGACAAGCCGCTCAGGCGCCTCACGCTCCTTGTTTCCACGTGGAGCTGGCCTGCGCAGATGTCTTGTGCCGGCGGGGTAGTTTATTCTGCCGCCCTTGAGCAGGTCCTCAATCGTGAGTATTTGGATGCGGGGGTATTTTTTCTGAGAGACAGGGGACGTGTATAACCCAGCGGCCGCAGCTTCTGCACGCATCTGCTTGGTTGGCTGCTTCAGGGTAACATAGACGCCGATCTGGGCGTTTTCTCTGTCGAGGACGCCCATAAGGTCGCGAATATGCGAGGGCGCTACGTGGCCGCTCTTCACCTGCACGATTATCTGCTTGGCCTTTGCGTTCGGGCCCTCGTCATAAAAATAGAGTCGCCCGTCAACGCCCCTGTCAGCTCCCTTCTTCTTCTCCCTCTGCTCGCTGGCGCCAGCAAGGCCAAGTGCCCATAGCTCGAACTTGTAGCGGTCCTCTTGGGCCAACTTCTCCGCGTCAGGAACCGTCTTTGGCAGGCCGTCCACCTCGTATTCAACACCGGGCCCAAACGTCTGCTCAAGCCGGCTTCTCACGGCGTTAATCGCAAGAGGCGTGATGTCGATGCCGATCCAGCTCCTTCCGAACCTCTGGGCAACCACAATCGCGGTTCCACAGCCGCAGAATGGGTCCAGCACCACGTCTCCTGGCTTGCTGCTCGCCTTGATTATGCGCTCAAGGAGCGCCTCGGGCTTCTGCGTCGGGTAGCCCAGCCGCTCTCTCGCCGACGGGGCAACAATTGGCACCATCCATACGTCGTCTGGATGTTTGCCCTCTGGATGAAGTCTCTGGACGCCGAAATCATGTCCTTTTCTCACATTGCCGATGTAATGTGCAAACCTCTCTTTCGTGCTTTGCGCGTATTCGTCTCTGACTGCATCGGGATCGAAGAAGAAGGCTCCTCCCTGTGAATACATGAGAATGACGTCGTGTCTGCGTGCCCAGCGAGCCTTCGACAGTCCTCCTCCCCTGTAATACCAGATGATCTCGTTCTGGAATGACCTGGTGCCAAAAACTGCATCCATGAGAAGCTTCAAGTAGTGGCTTGCGGTCGGATCGCAGTGCAGATAGATCGAGCCCGTCGCTTTCAGGACCCGTCGAAGCTCAAGAAGCCGAGGCGCCATCATCGCGAGATACGACATCATGTCGCTCGGTCCCAAGAATTGGTGGAACGCCTGCATCAGCCGCGAGACCTCCTCCGGCCCCGAAACGACCAAGTCCTCGTAAGCCTCCGCTGCGGCCTGGTCCCAGCACCAAGTGTCCCTGAACGCCTCGATCTGCGATTTCGACTGCGCCCCGTTCCTCTCCTTGAATATGACGTTGTAGGCCTTGTTGCTCTTGAACGGCGGGTCGAGGTAGATAAGGTCAACCGAGGCATCCTTAACGTGGCGCCTCAGGACGCTGAGATTGTCGCCGAAATAAAGCCAGTTCCCTGACACCATGCCCTCCATCAATCCTGATATTATACTAACCACAACGCCTCACGCGGTCAACATTTCGCCATACTGAATCGGCCGGTATGCAAAGAACCTCTCCCGATGTGTGTCAGCTGGCTTTATCCGATGTTCAATCTCTGGCATATTCTGCACTGCGAATGAAGACGGCTGGGGTAAATCAGGGAGTGCAAAGGGGAATGCAAAAACAATACCAAGTTTTGCGTAATTATCTACATGAAATCTGGTCCCAGGGGATCGATGTGGCCAGCTCCGACATATTCTTCCTCTCGGACTTCCGCATCGACCTAAAGGAGCATCCCCTCCACGAATCAATGGCCAAGAGACTCAGGGATATCGACAGGTCCTGGCACCTTTCGGAATACGGCAACACGTCCGGCGACATCTTCGTGCGCAAGGCACTCGCGAGGCTCGAGAATGCGCGGCTGGGGACTGACCTTTACTCAATAGACAACGTGATGGTAACGCTCGGCGCCACCGGTGCCACGTCAATGATATACAAGGGGTTTTTGAGACCGGGGTCGAGGCTGCTCATGATTCCGCCGATCTACTACGTGTTTGCCGGGGCGGCGGAACAGCTCGGGATGACAGTTGACATGATGGACGTCGTGCGGGAGAACGATTTCTTGCCGACAGTTGACGCCTTCGAGGCCGCCCTCAACAGCCACGACTACGACCTGGTCCTGATAACTAACCCCACGTATCCCATTGGCCGCGTATATCCACCAGAACTGCTCTTTGAGGTTCTTGACTGCATCGCTGCGTATAACCGCAAGCGTCCCTGTATTGCCGTGCTCGACGAGGTCTATGCGCAGCTTTCGTTCGACCAGGATAAGATCCGCTACGGGCCACACCTAGCGGATTACGACTTCGTCATCAGGACGAACAGCATGTCGAAGTCGCTCGGGACCGCTGGTCTCCGGCTGGGATACTTCTGCGCGCATCCCAGGCTCTGCGAACACGTTCACGAGGGGACCGGCTGGCGTGTGATGGATTTCTTGAACGACCTCGGCGACCTTGAGTATGGCACACCACCGCCCGTCTTCGGGCCTTATGTTGAGGCTGCGTGTGAGTTCTTCCGGAGCGCGCGGCTTGACGGGGAGAGCGATGAGGCTGCGTTCTGGCAGAGCAACCTAGCGAGGTATTGGGACAAATATCAGGTTGCCAAAGCGATGATCGATGACGCGGGGCTGGACTACATCGAGCCGGAGACGGCCTTCAGCCTGATGGTGGAGCTCAGGGGGGCGAAAACGCCTCAGGATCAGTTCGAGATGTTCAAGAGGCTTTTGGCGGCCAAGAGGGTCTATGCCCTGCCAGGTGCACTATATCGACTGCCGGACCACGCAAAGCCAGCAATGGTGCGAGTTTCGTTCGGACAGCCGGAGTCGCTCCTTAGGGAGGGGCTCGCCCGAGCTCTCGACTTCTGGATGAATGGACAATAACCGATGAGGCGCGTCAAGCCGATGAAGCCTCAATGGCCTTGGCCCACTCATTCAGCTGGCCAAAATGGCCTGCTGCACTCTCACTGCGTTCTTGTGATTCTGTGCCCTTGACTGCCAAGCTCCCATTGGTGACTCTGCTCTCAGCGCCTCTTTGGTTTCGGCGCATCAATTGGGACATCAAGCGGCTGGAGCGTTTTCGCGAATCACGGCTGAGGAAAGTCGTCTCTTCGGCGTATCAAAACGTGCCGGCCTATCGCGACCTCATGGACGAGGCCCGCGTTTTGCCAGAAGATGTGCGCAGCTTCGAGGACCTCGGCCGCCTGCCTCTCATTGATAAGACGTTCTTTCGGTCCCGCCCGCTTGATGACCTATGTTCT
>QMNL01000283.1 GCA_003647755.1 Candidatus Coatesiibacteriota bacterium | reverse complement strand
CCGTGTTCTCAAGCAAAAGCAGCGCATCATAATTCTGGCTCAATACCTCATCGAGACCACTGGAGACGGTCTTGAGCGCGTCGTCGAGCTCCCTGCCGCGCGCGGAGCCGATATGCGTAACGACGAACTGCGCCCCGAGCAGGTCCGCCCTTTCAAGGGAAGTTTTGACTGCCTCTCTGGACCGTTGCACGAGTTTCGGGTCGGTGCTCGCCAGATTGATCAGATACGGCGTGTGAACGACGACAGCCTCGATGCCATAATCCGAGACGAGGCTGCGGAATGTCTGCGCCTCGCCGTCGGGCAAGTCCTTAGCTCGCCATCCCTTGGGGTTCTGCGCGAATATCTGAAGCGCGTTACAGCCCAGCTCGTGCGCCCTCTCAACGGCGTTGTAATACTTGCCAGCAACGGAGAAGTGCATCCCGACAATCAAAGTTCCAAGTCCCTCACAGTCTAAATCCATTTGCATTCGCTAGCGACTCTCATTAGTGTAGGATGTGCTTATTATTCGCATCTACACTTTAGAAACCTCAGCAAAGGAGGCAAGCGCCATGAACAGGAGAACTTTCTTGAAGCTGGGTGGGATATCAACGCTTTGCTCGTTATTCGCGCCTCGTTTAGTGAAACGGGCGGCGGCGCAGAGTGAGCAGCCAAACTACTGGATCGGGAGCAAGTATTTCATTCAGGACACGGTGAACACGAGCGATCTGCCGGAGCGCATCTGGGCCAGGATCAACGGAACATGGCACGTTTATCCCTCCAGGGAGCTTCCACAGACGTTTGTGGACTGGAACCTCCGCGCGAGGATCAAGATGCTCGAAGACATGCTGAATGGCGTGATGCCCTCTCACTACGACGGCCCGCACAACGCCGGGGTGGCGACGTATTCGCGCTTCGGGCGGGGCGACAGCGAGTTCTGGGTCAACTGCGCGTATAAGGGGATGGGCATGGTGCCCAAGCCCGACCGCATCAGGGAGATCATCGACAGGCTCAACATGACGAAAGACCACCCGTTGAATGCGAAGGTGCAGATACTGATCGACAACTACTCCGACGACACTATCTGGGACAGGAGCAAGCAAGGTTCGTTGGAGCTTTACACATCTCACGCCTTCGAGACGCATAGCTTCCGAAATCAGATGCGAAACCCCGTATCAACGGTTACGTTTCTGGACTCTACCTCTTACGAGCTGAGAACGATAACGAGGCTTCTGCACCACAACGACCCAACTCTTTCAGAAGATGAACGGAACATGTCCGAATACATAAACGCCGTCCACGGCTACTTCCACGGCGGGCCGACCGACCATATCGTAGCCATCTACTACGTAGTCGAGGTCTTCGACAACAGCCCTCGCCAGTCCCATGCAGGGCACAGAGTTGTCCCACCGCAGGACAGGTCAAGAGGGGTCTCGCTGCCTAAGGGTCGGATGCCGGAGGCGCTCGGCTATTAATCTCAAAGACCTTTTTAAGGAGATAAAAATGCGCAAGATAATCATTGTCTTTTGCTCGATTTTGACCCTGTTGGCAATTCAGTCGGCCAGCTTGGCTCAGGCTGCGAGGGTGGAGGTTACGACCGATAGCGACTCGTATTATTTCGGCGGGACGGGAGAGGTGATATTATCCGCGACCAATGGCGGGACAGAGCTTGCGGTGGACTTCTACCTCGCGTATCTCGCGCCGGACGGCACGCCCTACTTCTTCCCAGGATGGGGCAACGCCATGGAACCCGCCATAAGCGGCATCGTGCTTCCGGCGAACTTCTCGATGGGGCCGTTCGTCTATTTCACGTTCCCGATTCCGGGAGCCAAGCCGCCTGTCCTCACAGACGGCACCCACGCGTTTGCGGCCGCGTTCATGGAGGCCGGATCAACCAATCTCACTCAAGACATCAGCTTCGCCTACTTCGATGTCTCGCCCGAGTCGCAGGGCTGCCCGCCTGGGATGGTGCGCATTCCCGCCGGGCCGTTCACAATGGGCGACACGTCTGGCGTGGGCTACAAGGACGAATACCCGCTGCACGACGTCTATCTCGACTCGTTCTGCATTGATACCTATGAGTATCCGAATCAAGCAGGCGCGGTCCCCAACTCAGGGCTCAGCTGGATCGAGGCCAACTCGCTCTGCACTCAGCAGGGCAAGCGGCTCTGTTCCGAGGCACAGTGGGAGAAGGCCTGCAAGGGCCCGCTCGGCACCATATACCCATACGGGGATTGGTATGACAGCGTCAAGTGCTGGACGGAGATGGGCTACAACGATGGTCAGGCCGGCGAATCAGGTCGCCGATCCCGCTGTCGAAATATCTATGGCGTGTTCGACATGAGCGGAAACACTTGGGAGTGGGTCAACGACTTTTACGGCGCCGATTATTACAGCTCGTCGCCCGCCGAGAACCCGACGGGACCATCAGTCGGCAGCAGCAAGGTCATGAGGGGAGGCGCTTGGTATCACGGGGGCCTTGCGACGCGCTGCTCGTTCCGAGCCGCCTACGACCCCGAGCGAGGCCGTTTCGGCGCGGGCGTGCGCTGCTGCGCTGATTAGCGGGCTTTTGAGAAGGAAGGCTTTATTGGCCCGTGTGAATAACCACAGAGCAGGCAAGAGGCTAGCCTCTCCTTAAAGCTGCAGGAATCGGCGCGAGCGCTATCTGTATCTATCTTTACTCTCTGTCTCTCTGTGGTGAGCATGCTATCTTGCGCCGTTGATGAGGCGGAAGTGCTCGACCGCCATATCGCACAGCGGCGTCATCGTGCCCTGCTCAAAGAGCGCCGCATAAGCGTAATAAATGCCCGAGGGCAGCCCTGCATCCACCGGCGCCTCAACCAGGGTATAGTCCTTCAGGTTGAAATGCCCCGGTATCCAGCCTGAGTAGTAGGGGCTGTAATCTATCCAGAGGCTCGGCAGATAGATAAGCGTCCCGTCTGGCAGCTGAACCGCCGCGGCCAGGTCCGCGAAGAGCTCTCTGCCCGGATTTGACAGATCGAGCGACAGTCGAAGCGTGTCCCCAATGTAATACTTGGTTTTCGCTGTTGAGAGCGAGATGAAGGGCGTAACTGGGTCGAAATATGAGAAGACAGCAGCGCCTGCGGCGTAGATCGTATTCCCTGTCTCGCCGAAATCAACCACGATCGCTGTCGTCTTCGGGCACTCAAGCCCCTCCGTAGAGAGCGAGGTCCACGTCTTGCCTCCATCCCTGGTGTGGTGAACGCCCATGTAGCCCGATATGTAGAAGTCGTCAGGGTTGCTCGGGTTGATCGCCATGCCGTAGATCGTGTCGACCGGCGTCTCGAGCCTGCTCCAAGTCCCTCCTGAGTCCTCAGACCTGTACAGGCCGCCTTCACGCCACGTGTCACTAGCATAAATGACGGAGGAATCAACGGGATCAAACTCAATCACGAACGGGTTAATGTGCAGGCCCTGGACAGCCCAAAACGTATCGCCATCGTCAGTCGTGATGTACAAGCCATCAGATGTGCACACTAAAATGTGAGTGGAGTCCGCTGGGTCGATCGCCACAACGTATGTAACCAGGTCACGGCTACCACCGACGAAGTTATCAAGTCTTTCCCAAGTCATGCCTGCGTTCTCTGTTCTGTAAACCCCGTTTCCCAGCACCGGCACGTACATTCTATCCTGATCATTAGGATCAACTGTTATGCCCTCACACCACTCCCATTGGCCACCTGGCCGCGGACACAGCGGCTCCCAATCTT
>QMNL01000282.1 GCA_003647755.1 Candidatus Coatesiibacteriota bacterium | reverse complement strand
TCTACAAATGGAAAGCAAGCGTGGCCGACTATAAGAACTACAACTCATACCTTGTTACGTGGGTCGAGGAGCTAGACCCGACCGACACCGAGGCACCAACGGTCGAGAACTTCTCCCCGCCTGATGCTTCGACTAACGTAGCCCTCTGCACCGCGATTGAATTCGACATTCTCGACAACTGCGGTGTGGACATCAGCTCACTGGCGGTTACGTCTTTGACGGGTTCCAATGTCGATATTACTTATGAGCGGATACAGGGTGGCTACCACGTCGTGGCGAGTGACCTTGATGGCTGCTGGGGTTCCGGCGCCAACCTCAGTTTCACGATCCGCTGTTCAGATTACGCCGGCAATGAGACCCAACAGGCTTACCGGTTCAGCACAGTTGCCGCTGACACAACTGCACCGGTCATGGATAACATATATCCGGCCGATGGTCAGACGGGGGTTGATAAGGACGCGCCGGTCTCATTCGACATATACGATGACGAATCGTGCGTTGACGAGACTTACATCCGAATCTATATCCAGCAACAGTCGGACACTGCCGAGCAGGAGGTTACGCGCAGCGCGACGTTCGACCCGCTCGAGGATCACGAGGGCTTCCACGTTACATACAACCGGCCAACTTCCTACAACATGGACGAATGGGTGAACGTTCGCGTCACGGCTCGGCAGCAGTGCGGCATGCAGAACTTTGAGGGCGAGTTCAGGTTCACGATAGGCCGAGGCGGTCCCAGCTTCATCAATAAAGACCCTCAAGATGGTGCTACGAACGTCCCTTCTGGCCAATACACGATAAGTGTTGATGTTGTTGATGCCCTGTATGGCGTGGACCCCGGCTCGATTCAGATGTCGATCAATGGTGAGAACAGGATAGTCAGCAAGTCCTCGATCGATAACGGCTACCACGTGTGGTTCAACTACGGGTTGGCCGACAGCAAGAAATACACTGTCAGGGGGAAGGCTCGTAACATGGCTGGCAAAACGGGCGAGGCGAGCTGGTCTTTCACGACGGTTGACAACACGCCGCCTGTTTTGACCTCGAGACGACCGGCCAACAACGCATACAACGTCGCAGTGGACACCGACATCTTCTTCAGGATTTACGATTCAGGAGTGGGTGTGAATCAGGGCTCGATCAGCCTGTCAATCGATGGTATGGACGTAACAGCAAGTCTCGACAAGGAACAAGATACACCCGGAGATGACAGCCTCATCAACTGCACATACAGGCCTTCAAGCGCGTTTACGGAGGGACAGATAGTAACACTCACGGTGAACGCGTCGGACAAGAATGGTAACACCATGGCCCCCGTGCAGTGGTCTTTCACGTGCTCAGCGGTTCCGGCCATAGTGATGGCTGGTTGGGGCAACACTGGGATATACGTCTCCGAGCTCGGGGAGTTTGAGGCCTGGGCACTCGTCGAATACGGCGAGGGGATGGACATGATCAGAAATGTCCAGATGTACGTGATGAACCCTGCCAACGGCAAGCACTACCCTCTCGGCATCTTTCTCGATTATGTCGGCTCCTTCGACGGAGATGGCCTCTATTACTACCACGAGTTCATGCCGAGGGCCAAGCAGGTCGGGATGCTGCCCATATACGAAATAGCTGCCGAGGACCTTTACGGCACCTTCGGCCCCATCTGGCCATATCTCACGATAGTGGACAGGTCCAAGTCCAAGCCCACGGCCACCCCCGCGTTCGACCCAACCCACGTGCCGTGGCGGGTGCAGGCGCTCATGAACCGTTATAGTAGCATGGCGTCAGGCGATACTGCCGAACTCTTGGCTGCCTCACTGGATAGTGGTGCAGGTGCGGAGGACTCGCCCCCAGTGGCGCTGACGAACTCCAGGCCGGTAATTTTTGCAGGTGGTTTCTACCCTCCCGTTGTGGATATCTCCAAGACGAGCAACGTCCTGTTCAAGGCGCTTGTCATTGATCCGGACGGTGAGGACGACATCGAGCGCGTTGAGATATACGTGGACGGCATGCCGACGGGGATCTTGATGCTGGATGATGGTTCTCAGACTGACGATACACCGGGCGATGGATTCTATGTTAAGACTTTCACGCTCGAGGCTAACTCGAGGCCTGTCGGGACCGTCATGCTTCAGATTGTCGCGTTCGACTACGCCGGTAACGTCAGCAACGTGTATCCCTACATCACAGTGGAGCCGTAACGCAAATACTACGGCACAGAGCGAGCCGGCGTGGAGCTTCTGGGACCGCTAGTGTTGAGTCGGCCCTACATTGCGAGCGACGAGGCAACTGGTATCCCTCGGGGATCGTTTCTTCCTATCGTTTCTCAATCTCCTGGAAGCATAATTGGGTACTTGCCAAGACGGCAACGCGTTCAATATATTTGATAACGTTTGACAGTTGTCCGGCCTTGTTCAGTGGCAGACCAGAATGATGTGCGAACAATAAAAGTTGTGAGATTATGTATGTCTTAGGGTTCAACGCGTTTCTGCACGATTCGGGCGCGTGTATTGTCAAGGATGGCGAGGTGGTTGCATTCGCGGAAGAGGAGCGATTCAACCGCAAGAAGCATACCTATCAGTTCCCCTCAAACGCCATCAAGTTCTGCCTGGATTTCGCAGGTATCGGGTTCAGGGACCTAGACCATGTAGGCTTCTTCTGGAACCCTTACAAGGAGATACTCTACAAGTGGCTTCCTTTCATCCGCTTCCTTCCGTTCTCGCTCTCGCTGTTCAAGCAGGATGCGGCGATAAATCCTTTCGTTAGGCGCATCACGTCGATGCTTCGGGCTAATAGGTTTCTGCTCAAGGAGTTCGGCGGCAACAGGGGGGATTCCTCACCCGAGTTTCATTTCGTCGATCACCATATTGCGCACGCGGCAAGCTGCTACCTCGTGTCACCATTTGACGAGGCAGCGATATTCGTTGCGGATGGCTACGCAGAGCGCGATAGCACGCTCATGGCGCATGGCAAGGGCGGCAGGATCAGCAAGCTCGAGACGGTAAGGTTTCCGGTCTCGCTCGGCCAGTTGTACGGCGCGGTTACTGAGTATCTGGGGTTTGACATTTGTAACGGGGAGGGCAAGGTGATGGCCTTGGCCTCGTTCGGCGAGCCTAGGTTCCAGGACCTCTTTGACAGGATCGTTCGGCCGACGAGTAATGGTCAATATGACTTCGATTTCAGCTATATTGGCTACCAGCGTTATGGGCTGCTCAAGACTGTGTCCGACAAGTTCGTGAGGGAGACGGCGCCGATGCGCGAGCCTGAGAGCGAGATACAGCAGGTCTATATGGACGTTGCAGCGAGCCTCCAGAGGTCGCTGGAGAAGCACTATTTCAGGATGTTGAACGTTCTATACGAGCGGACCAAGTGCCCCAATCTCTGCCTTGCAGGTGGGATGGTCCTGAACAGTGTCGCCAACGGCAAGATATTGGAGAACACGCCCTTTAAGCGGGTCTTCATTCAGCCTGCGGCCAACGATGCCGGCTCCTCGCTTGGGGCTGCCATGTTCCTCTACCAGCAATACGCGAAGACGCCCCGAAGAGTGCCGCTGAACCACGCCTATGGAGGCCCCTCTTTCACGGACGAGCAGGTAGAGCTCGCCCTTCGACAATCAGGGCTCAGATACACCCGCTCCAAGGCCATCGAGCGCGAGACGGCGAGGCTTATTGCTGATGGAAAGATCGTCGGATGGTTCCAGGGACGCATGGAGTTCGGGCCCAGAGCGCT
>QMNL01000281.1 GCA_003647755.1 Candidatus Coatesiibacteriota bacterium | reverse complement strand
CTGACCGCATTTATGGTTTCTTCTTAGGTAATAAAGATGGGCACATCTATAAGGAGCGCATTTTCAACAACACTTTATGTCCTCGCTCAATCTTAGCTAATCTCATCAGTTCTTTATGTTCTTTCACCAAAGATACATCTATCTCTGATCGTGCTACCATTGTACTATCTAGATCGCATCTAACTTTTGTTTTTTTCATGGATCTAGTTTTTGTTCTCAATCATTCTATTTCTGACAAATCTATTGTTTATCAGATACTCTCCTCTCTCTCTCATGTTTTTGAGCAAAGGAGTAAAAAGAAGTTCTTTTCCTATGATCCTTCTCAGGTTTTTGCTGGTGCTTCTGCTGTTTTCGATTCTACAGTCAATGAATTCTTTTCTGAAGTAATTAAGCGCCAATCTGAGCTTGTTTCCCTTTCATCTTCTACTACTTCTAGTGTTTCTCATGATATCTCTCCTTCTGAAGTTTTACCAAAAAAAGAGGAGTCTATTAGTCACTCTCAACAGAACGCTCTTAAGCAGTTAGCTAGTGCTCTTCAACTTAGCTTTAAGGGCATTTTACATTTAGTTATTGTTCAACATGATGGCTCTTCTGCTGAACTTTACTTTGATTATGGTAATCTTGAGAAGCGCTATATTCAGGAATCTATGCGTATTGTTAGCCGTTATTTATCGGATATTCTTGCCATAATGGAAGATGATTCTGTTGAAAATGTTATTGACCTTGGTGATCGGTATCAGCTTGTTTTTACTCCCATGGACGGTGATCATTTTCTTTTCATTATAGCTGATCATGGTATTGATGTTTCCCTTCTTCAGCCTATTTTTATTCGTTTTGCTTCTCGCATTAATCGTGAGATTCATTCTTTTAAGAAATAGATTAATACCCTTCTTTTTGCTTTATTTTCCAAATCTTCTTTGCCTTCTTTGGTATGTCCTTATTGCTCTCCAGAGATCAATTTTTCTGAATAGTGGCCAATATACATCTGCAAAATATAATTCTGAGTACGCCGATTGCCATAATAAGAATCCTGACAATCTTTCTTCTCCTGATGTCCTTATTATTAGGTCAGGATCTGGTAATCCTTTTGTATATAAGTGTTCATTTATTACTTCTTCATTTATCTCCTCTGGTTTTAATTCTCCTTTTATTATCCTTTTTATTATGTTTTTTATTGCGTCTACTATTTCTGCTCTGCCCCCATATGCCATACATATGTTTAGTGTATAGTTATCATAATTCTCTGTCGCTTTTTCTGTTTGTTCTATCTCCTCTTGTATCTCTTTTGGTAGCATGTCTCTTCTCCCAATTATTTTTATTCGTACCTTATTTTTATGAATTCTTTCGTCTTCCCTTATCAACCTTAGTTTCTCCTTTGCTAGCTGCATTATTGTCTCTACTTGGTCTTTTGGTCTCTTGAAGTTCTCTGTTGAAAAAACCCACACTGATACTACTTTTATTCCTAGATCCCAACACCAGTTTAATACTTCTTCCAGTTTCTTTGCTCCTAATTCATATCCATCCTTATAGTTTAATCCTAATTTCCTACTTGCTCTTCTATTCCCATCCAGTATTATTCCTATGTGATGCGGCATTTGCTTTCCTTTTATTTCTGAATGGAGCTTTGATTCATATACTCTGTATATTAACTTCGGTATTAAATTAGGTATCAACAATTTCATCTGATCACCAAATCAAAGGTTTCGTTTTTTTGTAACCTATATGCCTTTAAAGACAGATACTAGGTTTTATTTATAATTCTTTTTTTAAAGGTTTAAAAAAATGCTTTTTTTCTTCCTTATTTTGTGCTCTTGTTTTCTAAGATAAGTCTTGTATGAAATTTTAGGTTGTGCTACTTTTTTAAAAAGTGAAAAACGTTGGTTAGCAATGCTAACATTAACATATTCTTCACATCAGTTTATAGAGCAAATCCTTATACAACGTAAGCTGGATTTCTGTACCAGTACTTGAACATCATTTTTGTCGGCAGGATAAGGTTAAAAAGGAGGGATTAGGGAGGGAGAGAAATGAGAACGAAAGGAGATAACCCCTAAGGAAGTATGGTAAGACGATTTTTAAACTTTTAGAAAAGTGATGGTTAAAGGAGTTAGCGATGAAAGTCTTTTTTGTGTACAATCCTCTATGGTAAGAGAAATAGTTGGTTTTAAATAGTAAAAAGTTATTAAATATATTGGAGGCCAGAAGTCCTCTGTCGGCACGGTGTATCGGGATAGAAAAACTCAACAGAGTATGTTGAGTGGTAGTAGTGAGTGGGAAGCATTAATCTCACTCACCGTCTTTCCGCGGAATAAGAGTACTTACCTTTCCCGTGTGAGCGGACGGCTTGTTCTGTCCAGTTTCCACGGTGGGGAGTTCTCGGCCCTCCCCTCTGCCGTCATGTTCAGGTCTCTCCTAAGGACCTGTAAAACGGTCAAGATCTTATTTTCCTCCCCACATTGTACAAAACGCTAGCCGATGTTTATATCTTTCCTTGCATGATTACCAAAAAAGAACTAGCCAATAATAGGGATCTATATGTCTTATGACTTTGAACGTGAAAAATTAAGAGTTTTATCTCGTCTTCGGTATCATGGTGTAACACTTACTGAAAGAATGAAGGATGCTTTTCTTAAAGTTCCAAGAGAAGAATTCGTTCTACCAAAGTATAGAGATCAAGCATATGTAGATACACCGTTACCTATACTAGGAGGGCAAACCATTAGTGCGATACACATGGTACTAATTTATATTTCACCAGTAGCGTGTAACCCAAAGATAGGCGACACAGTTCTAGAAGTTGGCGCAGGTAGCGGATATCAAGCAGCGCTCTTTGCCGAAATGGTAGCACCAGAAGGATGTAAGGACCCAGGACATGTATATTCATTAGAAATAATACCAGAATTGGCAGAATTCGCCAAAAAGAATATAGAAAGAACAGGATATGCAGATAGAGTAACAATATTATGTAAAGATGGATCAAAAGGTTATCCTGAAGCAGCTCCTTTTGATATAATTTCAGTAGCGGCAGCAGGAAGAAAAATACCAAAACCGCTAATAGAACAGTTAAAAGTAAATGGAAGGCTAGTGATACCAGTTGGAAGATATTTCTACCAAGAATTAATGTTGATAACGAAAAATAAGGAGGGTGATATAGTGAAAAAAAATCTGGGAGGAGTAGCATTTGTACCATTAACAGGAGAGTACGCTTAAATTGTTTTACTTACACTCTAAGCAACAGTATGTTTTTCGTCCCCTTCCAAGGACTTAATACAAAAATTGGAGAAGCAAAATAACAGAGAAATAATAAGTAAATATAGAAAAAGCGCAAACCTATATGAAACGCACGTTTTGATAGTAAAAAAAGATTCTATGGCGAGCCCGGCGCGATTTGAACGCGCGACCATCAGGTTAAAAGCCTGCTGCTCTACCTAGCTGAGCTACGGGCCCACGCTTTTTCCTTTATATTTTCTGTTTTTCTTTGATTTTTTAGTAGTTAAAAATTTTGTGATTATTTCTTTTTTCCTCATTCTTTTTCGTGTTCTTATGCTTGTTCTGTTGTTGTCTTTTATTGTTCTCCCTTCTTAACTTTTGGTGAGACAGTTCTAGTGACTATTATATCTGCTATGTTTGTTCCTGTATGTCCTGTTATTACCTCTCCTCCATATCTTTTTAGAAAGTCATTTGTATTGTGTTTTTTTATTGCTCTTTTTGCTTCCTTTATTTTCTTTT
>QMNL01000280.1 GCA_003647755.1 Candidatus Coatesiibacteriota bacterium | reverse complement strand
GATTGGGAGGGCACGATAGAGTGGGACACCGTTGTGCGGAGCAAAGGCCAGTTGAGCGGTCATCGAAATCTCTCCATCAACTCACCCTCAATCATCCTGAAGAACACCTTGTGGATCAACTCATCCGCATCATCTACCCATGCGCCGATCTCATTTCCGTTCTGAGGCACATCCTGTCCCTTTATCTCGACGATCGTTTCCCACCGGAGAACGTCTCTTTCATTCATCCTTCCTCGCCCGAATCGCAAGCGGAACTGGCCGTGAGGCTTCTTGCAGGAGAAGATGAAGGTCGAATCCAGTGCTGTGGGTGAAGGTGAAACTCCGGTATCCTCTACCAGCGAAGTTCTTGGCTTGAGATCAACCTTCAGCGTCCTGGAGATGTATTCCGAGATGTTGTTAGCTTGAAAATCGAAATCCACAGCATCGATATAACGTAGCAGCAGACGGTTGAATGTAGGTTTCTGGTCTTCTTCATAAATGCTTCGCAGCGTCTGCACGAGAGCCTTAATGCTGCGATGGAAAGTGTTTCTGTCAAAGCCCTCTCTGGTGTAATTGAGAGTAACAATCCCAGGGCCTATCTGCACCAGAGGCCATTCGTTCTCGCCCTTTCGGAAACGGTGCTGAACTACATGAGGCACAATGTCCGCCGGCACCTGAGCTGCGGGTAATGGCTCATGAAACGGATACTCATCGCGTAACTTCTCGAACATCGTGCCAGCCAGTATCCCATAATACGGTTCGTCCTGTGGCCGCTCTTGGTCAAGTTGCCAGTGCAGCTCGAATATGACCTCCACAAGAGGTGGATTACTGAGAGTTGGATAATTCACGGTGTCGCATCCTATCACAGAAAAGGCCTAATCTTCAACATTCGTTAAACAGATTGCTTGACTGCCACGTTTCATTCAAGGCACGATGTTGCCCATCGTGCGCAGAACTAGCTGCTGAAACGGACAGAAACAGACATTCGATCTGGATGCTCGCCCTGAGACACAAGCGATTGAGGCTGACTAGCTGGTAACCCAACGACATGGGTGAACGAAGGGCGCCATTGAGCCGGCCGGACAGATCGCCCTGTCATTGAAGTGTTGGCACGGTAACGCTGCCGTCCATCAAAAAGAGCACCTTGGCGTCTGGGCCGGCCAGACGTAATGCGTTGTCTATGGCCTGCTGTAAAAAGGAGTAAGGCTCCATGAATATATCTCTGATAACGTGAGGATCGACGTCCGTAACGGCGAAAATCCTCACCCGAAACGCCGCCTGAGCGAGGCGCCCAGCCTTATGGCACCCGAACGTAGGTCTCTGTCGAATCCTCTTTAGGACCTGTTCGGGGCCTCCAAGCTCTCTGATCAGCTCGATATATGAGTGCTCGCCCACACCGTTTGGGCACTGCGAGACGAGGATTAGCACGCCGCCGTCTTTGACCGCTAGCAGTCCGTGCTCGAGTGTCTTCTGCAGCTGGTATAGGTCTCGGTCCAGGGGAGCTCGCGCTATCGAGACGACTATATCTGCTCGTCTGCGTATCGGCACGACGTATATGTCATTAGCCCTTTGCGTCGCAGCCATAAACGAGGCGCCAAGCTCGCCCGCTGTTGCCGCATAGACCTTCTCCTCGTGGTCCAGGACCAGGTTGATGGCGAAAATCGGCCTGTCTTTGAGCATTGCCACGCCCTCGACAATGTCCTCGTGGACTGGGTTGCCCTCAAGGGCCAGTGGCATGACGCCCGGCAGAAGGGCGAGGCTGTGATTCTGCTCTATTGTCTCGAAGGCAGCCATGCCGGGAATTAGCGACTTGCGCCCGCCGGTGTAGCCCGCGAAGTAGTGCGGCTCGACCGAGCCCAGCACGACGATTCTGTCGGCGTCGAGCAGAAGCCTATTAAGAGAGATGGTTGTGCCTCGGCTGGTTCGGCCCAGGTTGACCATCTCGGTCAAGTTGTGGCAGTTGTGGACGAATGTGCGCGGAGCGAATCTCTCATGCAGGTCTCCGAGGATGGTGAGCATCTCCTTGGCCGTTGGTGGGCCGTGGGCTCCCGTGGCCACTGCGAAGTAGAGGTCGGCGTCGTTGGATGATTCGAGAAGGGCGGGCAGGACGCGTGCTGTCGGCGTTGGTCTGGTCGCGTCGTTGACGATGACAAGCGTTTCCTCGCCGGGGTGAGACACGAAGTGTGCGAACGACTCGGAACCTATGGGATGTGTGAGCGCCGCATGTAGCGTTGCCAGTTCGTCCTTGATAGGCGCAGGGTTGGGCCCGACTACCCTCACGAGGTTTCGTTTGGGCACGTGAACGACGAGGCAGTCTTGCCCGTAGGGAACGTCGATTGCGAGCAGCTCATCATCGGCCATCACGGTTTAATATACCACGCAAGGCGCCATGAAAGCAAAAGGGGGACGCCGAGAGGCATCCCCCAAGATAGCAGCGAAATCGCTACGACATGTTCTCTATCAGAGCTGACGCATACTCAGACGTCTTCAGCTTGGTCGCTCCATCCATCAGCCTGTGGAGATCGTAAGTTACACGTTTCTGCTGGATGGTCTTCTCGATCGCGCTACGAATAATCTCTACTGGCTCGGGCCACTCGAGGTGCTCCAGCATCATCACGCCCGATAGTATCAGCGACGTGGGATTGACCATGTCCATGTTAGCGTACTTTGGGGCAGTTCCGTGCGTTGCCTCAAAAAGAGCGACCGTATCGCCGATGTTCGCTCCTGGAGCCATTCCAAGCCCACCGACCTGGGCGGCACAGGCGTCGGACAAATAGTCCCCGTTGAGATTCGGGAGAGCGACAACCTCGTATTCATTAGTTCGGGTCAGTATCTGCTGCAGCATGCTGTCGGCGATCCTGTCCTTAATGACTATCTTACCGTCTGGCACCTTGCCGTCGAACTTGTCCCAGAGCTCCTGCTCCGTGATGGTAACGTCGCCGAACTCATCACTTGCGACCTCGTAGCCCCAATCTCTGAAGGCGCCCTCGGTGTACTTCATTATGTTGCCCTTGTGCACCAGGGTCACGCTTTTCCTACCCCGCTTGATAGCATATTTGATCGCTGCACGCACGAGTCTTTTGGTGGCGAACTCACTGATCGGCTTAATGCCGATGCCCGAATCTGCTCTTATGTTGGTGCCCATCTGCTTGTTGAGAAAATCGATGACTGTCTTGACCTCATCGGAGCCCTTCGGCCACTCGATGCCGGCATAGACGTCTTCGGTATTCTCGCGGTAGATGACTATGTTCATCCGCTCGGGGTGCTTTACGGGGCTTGGAACGCCCTTGAAATAGAATACGGGACGCACGCAGCTGTAAAGCTCCATCCTTTGGCGCATCGTCACGTTGAGGCTCCTGTATCCGCCGCCAACCGGCGTCGTGAGAGGCCCCTTTAGCGCGACGTGGTAATACTGGATAGCGTTGATGGTGTCCTCGGGCAGCACCTCACCGTACTTGTCCAGCGCATTATCACCTGCGTAGATGTCAAACCAGACGATCTTACGGTTGCCGCCATAGGCTTTTTCAACCGCGGCATCGAGAACTCGTCTAGTGGCCCTAGTAATGTCTGGCCCAATCCCATCGCCCTCTATAACCGGGATTATGGGCTTGTCTGGCACGATGATTCGGTCGTCCTTAACCAGAACTCTCTCTCCATCGGCTGGTGGAACGATCTTGTCAAACTGCACGGTCATTTTTCTTCTCCCTCGTAAAAGCTAGTCAAGGTTGAAATCGCCATGTTTGGCGATGTG
>QMNL01000279.1 GCA_003647755.1 Candidatus Coatesiibacteriota bacterium | reverse complement strand
ATGAAATCGATGAGAATGACGGCGTTACGGATGACGATGCCGCCCAGAGCGATCATCCCGATCATCGCGGTCGCAGTGAAGAATGTTGGGTTGCCAAATCCACCGACAGGACGGTTCGTGATCACGTTTAAGAGCCAGAACCCGGGCATTATGCCTATCACCGTCAGTGGGATGGACATCATTATGATTATCGGCAGCAGGTAGGAGCCAGTCTCATAGACGAGCAGGACGAAGATGCCCAGCATCGCTATGGAGAACGATATGCCCAGGTCCCGAAAGACATCCAGCGTGATCTTCCACTCACCCTCACCTCGCCAATTCACGTGAATCCCGGCCGGCAGCGGATGCTTCTTCAGGTACTTCTGCAGCGATAGAATCGCGTATGCAGGCCCAATTCCAGCCATCTCGGACGTTACATAAACCACACGCTTCTGGTTCTTATGGTAGATCGTCTTGTCGAACACAGACCTCTCAAAACGACCCAACTCACCGATCTGCACGTTGCGGCCGTTGCGGCTCTTGACGACGAGCTTCTTCAGGGGGGCGACGTCAGAGCGCTGCTCCCGAGGCAGCCTCAGCACAATAGGAAGCTCGTTGACCTCGGTAGGAACGTGGACAACACCAGCCTCCATTCCATTCAGCGCAATGCGCAGCGTCTTGACAATGTCCTCGGTGGAGATGCCGTTCAGGCCTGCCTTCTCCCTGTCAACACGAAAGAACATCTTCCGCTGGTTCGCCTCGACCGAGTCGTCAATGTCAACCATGCCCGGCTCGTGCCCCATGCGCGCCTCCAGCAGTTGCGAGGCGCTGATCAGATCGTCGTAGGAATGGTATGGCTCGCCATACACCTCGGCGACCACGGTGGAGAGCACGGGTGGGCCCGGTGGGACCTCTACGAGCTTGATATTGGCCCCCGTTCTTCTCCCGATTGCGCTGACAGCGTTCCGGATGCGAAGGACGATGGAATGGCTGTTCATCTCACGCTTGTCCCGATGGAGAATGTCGACGTGAATGTCCGCGGTGTTCGGCCCGCGCCTTAGGTAGTAGTGTCGCACCAACCCGTTAAAATTCATTGGAGATGGCTCGCCAACCATTGTGGTGAAGTCCACGACTTCTGGCACTGTGCGCAGCAGGCTCTCGATCTGACGGGCTACGGCGTCCGTTGTCTCGAGCGTTGTGCCCTCGGGCGTGTCAATAATCAGCTGAAACTCGTTCTTGTTGTCAAAGGGAAGCATCTTGAGCGGCACAGCCCTTGTGAAGGCTAGAGCTGACGAGAGAATGAAGAGCACGACAACTACGCCAAGAAAAAGAAAGCTCTTGCCCCGCGAATTAACGAAGGGAAGCATTATCCGGCTGTAGATACGATAGGTGCCCGTCGCCTTGATGTCGAATGGCTTCTCCGTCTTGATCCTGAGCAATTTGGCGGAAAGCCACGGTGCTATCGTAAATGCGACCAACATGGAGGTCAGCATCGTCAGCGGGACATTCAACGCCATAGGACGCATGTATGGGCCCATCATTCCGCTGATGAAGAACATCGGAATGAACGAGACGATTATCGCAAGCGTCGCCATGACGATCGGACCGGTTACCTCGCTCATCGCTATCGAGACGGATGTTAGTCGTGGATGCCGGCGAAGCGAGAGGTGTCTGGAGATGTTGTCCACGCTGACAATTGAGTTATCGACCAGAAGACCCAGCGACAGGATCAGCGCAAATAGCGTAACCCTGTTGATCGTGTAACCGGAAATATAGTTAAATAGCAATGACAACGCGTAGGTAATAGGAACCGCCAATGCAACCACGATCCCCTCGCGCCAGGTCATCGCTAACGCCACGAGGCCTATGACTGCGATGACTGCCAGCCCCAAGCTCCCGACGAGGTTGTTGACCTTGTCGTTGGCGGTCTCGCCGTAGTCCCGGGTGATGCGGTATCTCACCTCGTCTGGGATAAGCTTGCCCTTCAGCTGCCGCACCGTCTCCTCGACGTCTTTGGCTACCCAGACGGCGTTAGTGCCTTTCTTCTTCGCAACCGCAATCGTTACCGCCGGGTAGGTCTTGGCATCGAACGTCTTTGGATCGAAGTTCTCGGCTCGTTCCGGGGAGCCTCCGCGCACTGCGTTCGGGTCGCCCGCCGGGCCGAAGCCGAACCTGGAATACGATTCAATCTCCTCCGGGCCATCAACAACTCTCGCCACATCCCGAAGGTAAACCGGCCGGTTAGCGTAAATGCCAACCATGAGGTTCCTAACCTCATCGACATCGCCCAGGAAAGGTCCCGCTTCCACCTTGACGACCTTGTTGTCCTTGTCGAACGAGCCGCTCTGCATCTGCGAGTTGGACATCGATATGGCGCCGGCAACCTGCATCGCCGAAAGTCCATAGGCCGCCAGCCGCTCGCTGTCCAAGTAGCAGTAAACGACCCTCTTCTGCCCGCCGTGGATAGTGATCCTTCCCGTGTCTTTGACGGGTTGCAGCCTCTTGGCGACCTCCTCCGCAACACGGTAAAGCTGATGTGAACTGTACCTGCCGCTGAAGAGCGTAATGTTCACGATCGGAACGTCATCGATCTCAATGGGCTTCACCACCCATCCCGTAACCCCGGGCGGTATGTTGTCCACATTCTGCTGTATCTTGTTGTAGAGCTTTATCAGGCTCCTCTCACGGTCCTCGTTTACGAAAAAACGCACGGTAACGACCGCCATCCCCGGCCGAGATATCGAATAGACATACTTCACCCCGTCGATCTGGTAGAGCATCCGCTCCAGCCGCGAGGAGACCATCTGCTCAACCTCCTCGGCGCTGCCACCGGGGTACTGCACAATCACGTCGGCCAGCGGGACAACTATCTGCGGCTCCTCCTCGCGGGGCGTCATCTGAAGCGCGAAGACGCCAGCAATGAGGCTGACAACTATCAGAAGTATGGACAGGTTCCCTTTCAGAAACGAGTCCACTATCCGAGATGTGATTGAGTTCCTGTTATCCATCGCGACGCCCCCTTAACCTTTGATCGGTTTGGTCAGGATTACATCGCCGTCGGAAAGCCCCGATAGAATCTCTATGTCCTTTCCATAGGAAGCGCCTGTCTTCACCAGCCTCCGAACGGCGCGGCTGCCCTCGACAACCTGGACGAGCTCCAACTGCCCTACCCGGTACACTGCTGAGGCTGGCGCCAGAATGGACGGACGCTTATCATCGAGGACCCACACCCGCCCGAATGTGCCCGGCAGCACCTGCCCGTGAACACCATCCAGGTGGACCTTCACCAGCTGCGTCCGGCTCAAGGGGTCAACATTCCCTACGATCTGCGTAACCTCTCCACGAAACGCACCTAAAGGGCCGTCCAGCTTGACATCGACCGCATCCCCGAGCTTGAGCTTCCTTACAAGCCTAAGAGGCACCGGCACCTCGATCCGCATCTTGTTCGGGTCGTAAACCCCGAGAAGGACCTGGCCGGGATTCGCCAAATCCCCCACCTCGACGCGGCGGTCCGTAACCCGCCCATCTATCGGCGACCTGATCTTCGTGAACGTCAACATCACCTTTATCCGCTCAACCTGCGCCTTTGCTCCATTGAAGTCCGACCTCGCCGCCGTCAGGGCCTGGTCCGTCGTCGCCTGTGTCTTCATCAGCCTCTGCGTTCGCCTGAACTCTATCCGCGCATGGGAAAGATGTGCCCTTGCCGCCGCCAACTGCTCAAGTAGCTCCATGTCATCCAACGCTATCAGCAACTGACCGGCCTT
>QMNL01000278.1 GCA_003647755.1 Candidatus Coatesiibacteriota bacterium | reverse complement strand
TGCCATTTCCGCAGGTCGCGGCTGAGAAGATGGGCATAGACGAGGTCCGGCTCGATAATTGCCCTCACCTTCTTGACCTTGATCTTGCCGATGTCGTGGACGTTCTCGATGACGAGGTCTCCGTTCGGGAGCGCCTCAACGATCCTGACGACGAAGCAGCCGGCGAGGCCCGCACAGTTTACGCCCTCGTGGGCCTTATAGCCCGATGGGCCGATGATCTTGCGGATTGGCTCCATGAGACCATAAGGCACAGTCAGCCAGGATGACCCGGGCGAGCCCTTGTCGATCGGCGAGGCCACAAGCTCGGACCGCTCGGCGAGATTGATGGGCGAGGCGCGGTCGGCAAACAGCGTCGCCTGGCCGTCTCGCCTCTTGCTCCAGACGGTGTAGGGCACGGGATAGCGAGTCGGGCTGTCGGAGCGCTCACATATCAGAAGCGCCGTCCGGTTCGAGGCGCCCGGAAACGGTGACAGCGCCGTCAGGTCGTGGACAGATTTCACGTCAATATATGTCTGTCTGGAGTGTCGATTGAACCAGAACCGCCGGAAGCCCTCGCCTGCGCCTCGTGTCTTGAAGACGCTCTGGGTGATCAGAAAGCCGAGCTTGCCGCCGTCCCTCAGGAGAGTGTCGATTGACCGATAGACGAACAACATGGACAGGTCCTTCTTGCCGCCGCCCATGCGTCCCTTCCTGCCTGAAAGCGAGAAGAGGCCGTAATCGCTCCAGAGCGGTTTCGTCAACTCGCGATAATCTTGCGAAAGATTGTCCCAGAGCACCCAGGGCGGATTGCCGACGACCAAATCGAAGCGGCCCAGATTCGGCTTTCGCGCTGCATCCGTTGTTTTTATCAGCGGATTTCTCGACTCCGTGATTATGTCGAACGTGTGCACTGGGATCTCGATACTCGGACCGAACGGCAGCATCGAGCGGACGGCGATGATGTAGTTCGCTTTTGCCGCAAGTGTCGCCAGCGGATTAACGTCAACACCGAAGATGTTGGGCAATTGAGTTGCTCGGGATGCGGTTTCGCCCGGCCTTGGTGTCGCTGCGCTCAGCCTGCTGAGCGCCCGCGCGAGGGCACGGGTCAAAAAGACCCCTGAGCCGCACGACGGGTCGATGAGCTGGACGGATGGGTCGCCGTCGTATCCTGCGCTGTCCAGGACAAAATCGGCTAACCATTCTGGCGTGTAGTACTCGCCGAGCGAGTGTCGGAGCTTTCTGGGGATAAGCGAGGCGTAGAGCTCCCCGAAGAGCTCGTGGGCGTCAGAGTCGCCGTCCGGACGCGGTTGCAGCTCGTAGCTCGACAGCCGCTTTGTCATCTCCCGGAACAGGACGCTCGCCCGGTCGGGAAATGCGCTCGAGAACCATCCAAACCGGTCATCCTGCGGGAAGTTGACTATCCCCATCTTCCGGAACGCCTCGCCGGTGTCGATCGAGAGGAACTGGTCAATCGAGGCCGGGAGTGGCTCCTGGTCCGGCTGAATAGCACCGTCGAGAGGGTGCAAGACTGCGTGGGCGGCGACTGCCTTGACCACGAGGGCATAGTAGGTCTGGACAGCGAAGAGCAGTTGCCGAGGCGTGGCATCGATGTGGCGATAGGCCCGGCCGAACGGGGTTGAATCGCGGCTGGCGAGGAGGCTCTTGCCTCCCGGAAGGATGGCCTGGCTTGCGTTCCAAGCTGCAAACTGCGCATCTTGGTGGCCCTTTTCGGCCAGAGCGTCGCAGAGCTCTTTGACTGCCTGCTTTGCGATCGGCCCTCTCGGCCCGAAGTCAGCCGCTATCTGCCGGCTGTCAAGTCGGCTACGCTCCGGGCTGGGCGATTCCGTTCGGGCGATCGTTCGCTCTGTCATGTCGCTTTGCAGAAAGCTCCTTTGGCGCATGTTGGCCTATCCGCTTATGGAGCGCTGGGCCTAGACCTTGCGCTCAAGCCATCTTCCCTTCTTATACCACGATGCGATCAGCAGTGTATCGAAGACGCTGCCGGCTATGAAAGCCCACCAGATGACCGTCTCGCTTGCGGAGAAAACGTAGATGGCCACCGCGAGCAGGCTGAGCCGCAACGCCTCGGCCGAAAGCCCTATCACGGTCGGCGGCAGTGTGTCCCCGGAGCCATTGAAGGCGCTGGCGAGAACGATCCTGACTGACTGAAGCAAGGCGGAGAAGGCCATGATCTTAAGGGCGATAATGGCCACCTTGACGACCGCCGCATCGGCTGTGAATCCACTCATTACTTGAGGCGCAAAGATGAAAATGCCCGCAGCTATGGGCGCACACATCGAGAATGCCACCGCTATTGCGGTATTCACGGTCTTACGCGCCATTTGCTTGCGACCTGCGCCGAGGCAATGGCCGACGATGGCCGACGAGCCAAGCCCCATTCCGACCGCGAAGATAACTGTAAAACCAAGTATCTGCGTCGCGAAACCGTAAGCTGCCACGACGGTGGTGCCGAACAGTGCGACGAAGTACGCGGTTGCGAATCCTGCGACTGACCTCGCGATCCCCTCCAGCCAGGGAGGCGTGCCGATCTTGAGAATCCTCGCCATGACGTTCAGGTCTGGCTTCCAGCCCTTTAACAGTCTGAACCTCACGCTCATCCTTGGCGAGCGCAGCATGAGAAGGCCGACGATGCAGCACACGAGAAGTGATATTCCTTTTGCGATGGCTGAACCGCTGATGCCGAGCCCCAGGCCAATCCCGGCGCCCTTGCGGAGTATCTCCCATGCCCCGATGTGCAGCGAGAAGGGCAGACTGTGGAACATCATCAACGGCGCAAGGATTATGTTCAGCCCGGTTGTGAGAACCATCAGATACATCGCGCGCCGGGCATCGCCCATCCCCCTGAACGCTGTGAACATGCTCCACGAGCAGAAGTTGAACGGCAGACCGATGAACATCCAGAGACCGTACTCAAAGCCCAGCGCCGCCACACGTGGCTCGGCGTTCATCCACAGAAGAACCCAGCGAAGAAGCAAAAGACCCACTCCGCCCGCAAGGACGGCAAATCCGAATTTGAGAAGCAGCGTCTGTTTGATCGCATTCTCCGTCCCCCGATAGTCCCTCTCCCCGTAGCGCCTCGAGATGACGGAGACTGAACCTGAGCCAACGAGGGAGTTTGTCGTGGAGAGGACGCCTGAGAACGCAACAAAGAGCGTCATCGCCGCCACCGCCCCGCTTCCAATAAGGCCCAAAAAGTAGATGTCGAACAGCGCACAGACCGTCGTCGTAGCGAACCCGATCATCGAGGGCACGCCCATTGATATGACGTTGTGAAGGACACTCCCCTCGGTCAGGTCCCTCGGTCGAACAATTCCTACTGGTCGCATAAGCTCCCTCCTGAGAAAGCCGAAAAGTATTGCCTCAGACATGCAACGTCAAGCCAACTTTGGCGAGGATGTTCTAATCCAGATAATTCATAAGCCAGTCTGAGACGGGCTGAGTCTCCGGCCTGAGGAATAACCACAGAGACGCAGAGACACAGAGAGAGGTAGCCTGTGTATGTCTGCTTTGCATAGAAGCCCGCCCGCCTACATGAATAATCCGCAATTGACACGTCCGCATTCCAAAATCCCGTTTGACTTCACTGGCTAAAGTGCTGTATTCTGATAGTGGCCGGAGCGTTTTGTATCGCAAAGGTCTTATAGGAATAGAAAGATTGCATGTGTTATGCGGGTCAAGCTAGTGTTTCTATTTCGAGGTGATGATCTCAAATGAAACAGGCCCTGTTTCTAAACGGTGTTTATGACAATGTGCTGCAGGAGATCA
>QMNL01000277.1 GCA_003647755.1 Candidatus Coatesiibacteriota bacterium | reverse complement strand
CGTAAGTGGTGTACATCTTCTCCATCCTGCGATTGACTTTCATAATGTCGAGGTTGGAGTCCAAGACGCTGATGCCGTCCTGAATCGAGTCGACGATGTTCTGTAACGACGGTTCGTGCACTGTTGTCCCTCTGGTGTTGTCCACGTCTCGCACTGGTTCTCGTAGTGTTCACATACGATTGACTTTAACTGTTGGAACTGAAGGATGTCAATCACTCCGGATAGTTGCAATCGAGGCAGGTGCGGCTATGATACCGGCACTTTGTTCGATTTGATTTTCGGCACAGGAGGATAATCGACTTATGCCTGTCCAGCAGGCCGACGTTCTGTTCATAACTTGTAGCTATTCCAAGGAAGAGGCGCGAACAAGGCAGATAATAAAGACGTACACGCCGCCTCTTGGCTTCGCCATGCTGGCTGCGTTTCTGCTGAAGCGGGGTATCTCCGCCAAAATCGTTGACGCTCTGGCCCTCGAGCTTACGGAAGATGAGGTCCTTGCGAGAATCTCTGCCATCAAGCCGAAAATCATAGGGTTCACGTCGATCACGTCGCTGTTCGGCCAGAACCGTCGGCTCGCAGCACTTGTGAGGTCTCGGTTCCCTGAGGTGCTCATTGTTCTGGGTGGGCACCATGCGGCAACGTTTAAGGAGAATCTGCTGGCCGAATCGCCTGAGTTTGACATTATCGTTTACTCTGAGGGCGAGATGCCCCTTTTGGCACTGGTCGAGGCCTTTGCCGCTGCCGATTGGGACAAGGAGAGGTTGCTGGCGGACGAGACGACCCTGTCCAGGATACAGGGCATTGTATTCCGTAAACGTTCGGGCGCTCCGGTTTCGACGGATAGGCCTCCGCTCATCATGGACCTCGACAGCCTGCCATTCCCGGCTAGGCATTTACTTCCGATGGAGAGGTATGTGCCGCTGCCGCACCAGCACAGTCGGCTTCCAGCGATTCACATGATGGGCAGCAGGGGCTGTCCTTATAACTGTGCCTACTGCAACAACACGGCGGTCATGGGAAGGACCCTGAGGCTCAGGAGTCCCGAGAACATCGTCAGTGAGATATTTGAGCTCAAGCGCGACTACGGAGCGAGGGAGATATTCTTCTGGGACGACACGATGACTACCAACAGGAAATGGCTTCTGAGGTTGTGCGAGATTCTGATTGCGGAGAGAGTTGATGTTACATGGTCGGCCGCGACGAGGGTTGACCTGGTTGACCCTGACCTACTGCGAACGATGCGCCGCAGTGGCTGTTGGCGGTTGTTTTACGGAATCGAGAGCGGCATCCAGGACCTCCTTGACCTGCTGAACAAGCGGACAAGGCTTGGACAGGCTCGAGATGCTATCAAGTGGACGAACGAGGCCGGCATAGAGACAACGGCTTCATTCATGATAGCACTTCCGGGTGAAACGCCCGAGATGGCCAGAGAAACCATCAAGTTCGCGCTGGAGATAAAGCCCACGTATGCAGATTTCCACGTAACCACACCGTTTCCCGGCACCAAGATATTTGAGGAGGCGCACAATTACGGAAGACTGAATATGGATTTCTCTCGTTACGATTGCTACGAGCCAGTTTTCGTGCCGTTTGGATATAAAGACGAGGAGGAGATACACAAGATGCTCTTGCTGGCTCAGCGCTCTTTCTACTTCAGGCCGTCTTATGCCCTGCGAAGGCTGGCCAGGATTCGCTCGTGGGGAGACCTATGTCGAATCTTCAAGGGGTTCGTTGCGCTGATGGCGTTCCTTGCCAGGAGCAAGCGATTTCAGGGGACTGCACATTGAAAGCCAACAGCCCATTTGACCTTCATCCCGCCATGCGTGCTTTCTATCGCCTCACAAAGGCACTGCTCACGAGGCGCCAGCCTGTTTATGTCATCTACGAGGTAACCGACCGCTGCAACCTGAGATGCAGGATGTGCAGCGTCTGGCGACGGGCCAAGAGGCAGGACGAGCTCGGACTAGACCAAATAGAGACGCTGGCGGGCCGGCTATACGACATGGGTGTAGTTGTGGTGAGCTTAAGCGGCGGCGAGCCTTTCATGCGCGACGACCTTCCCGAGATAGCGCAGATATTCAAGAGAAAGGGCCTGATCACCCGGCTCATGACGAACGCAGTCGATGTGAGTGAGAGAAAGATAAGAGCAATTGTTGATGCTGGCATCGACTCTGTATCAATTTCTCTCAACACCCTGTTCCCAGAAGAGGAAGCATACATCTGCCGAAGCGATAACTCACTCTGGGGGAAAGTTGTCTCGAACATGGTCCTCTTCTCGAACATTATGCGAAGACGCGGCTCGTTACTTGTCATGTCAACCTGTGTCTCCTCGATCAACGTCGATCAGCTCCCACTGCTGGAGGAGTTCGCCTCATTCATGGGATTCCGCGCCAATTTCATGCCAACAGAGCTTGCACCCAAGAGAAAACCTGGCCTGAGGTTCTCCGACTGTGCGCCGGAGCTTGAGCTCTCCGTAGCCAACCGAACCACGTTTATCAACTCCATGAACATTCTCCTTCAGCGCAGGAGGCGAGGCACGATACTTAATTCGGCCCGCTTTCTCCGAGAGATGCGGAGGTTTGTCCTGCAAAACGGTAGCCACTGTGGTATCTGCGATGCTGGGACGCTGTACTTCACGGTCGATCCGGCCGGCAGGTTCTCGATATGCCACGAGTTTAAGCCCGAAGATTCGCTGCTGTCGCCAGGCTTCATTTCTCGCTTCGACTCCCCGCGGTTTCAGGACCACTGGAGAGAGCTGAGACGGGCATGCCCAGGCTGCATGCACCCCTGCTGGATGGAGGTCTCCAACACCTTTCGGCACATCGGGCCCTTTGCGCAGACGGCGAGCCACTTTGTAGGCAACTACCGCAAGCGAAAGCCGATTACGGTCAAGGAAGCGCTCGAGTTCGCCTCGTCGTTGCGGCAGCGTCTGGGGCGCGGTCCGAGGGTGCCTGCGGGGTAGATAGGTGTATTGGGGTCAACTGGGGGGCCGTTCCCGCTGAGTCATTTGCTGTTACATAGGCAAATAGCGTGAAACGTGCTAGATGCACAATACCGCCGCTTGTATTTGTCAGGATATGTTACACTTTACGACTTCCTAAGCACAAGAAACCTCCAGCCCACACCACATCTTGTAGCGTCCGATGGCTTTGCTTTGATCACAGCTATATGGGGGAGTTCGAATCTCCAGGCACCCTTTACTATTGATATTCTTTTAGTTGTGGCACGAATGCTGCATGTATTGAATTCGGAGAGAATGGGTTGTCAGACAGCAGCAAGCCAGATGATCGTTGAGAACCTTCTGATTCAGCCCCTTGCTTGAAAACCCGTTTCTCCATAGTACCTAGCGAGATGTCCTGAGGTCGCTTGCAGAAGCGATTGTAAAGCATCATCTCGTCCTTCCAAAGATGCTGGATCGGAGGTTCTCAACGTTATTGGCCCCATGGCTTATTTGTAGTACTGTGCTGTCCTGGCCACCTGGGGGGAGATTCGGCTTGTTCTGGCGGCAATTGCCTTCTTGACCTGAGATCACAGCTTTGGACCGGGCAGATCAGATGCGGGGGGTGATCATGCCTCACTTGGACAGGCTGCAGTATGTGATGGCGATACACAGCGTACGCCGAAAAGTGGGCTTAAGAATCCGCCGGTGAACATCGATAAAGAGAGCTGTGTTATGGGGAATATGCGTTGAGAGGAGTACCATGGCCTCACAATTGGTGAACGGAAGTGGTTTAACGTTGGTCGAGCGTTTAAGCTGCACAAGGAGGACATCGAATATGT
>QMNL01000276.1 GCA_003647755.1 Candidatus Coatesiibacteriota bacterium | reverse complement strand
TCAGGTCGGTGCAACAGGACTTCAGAAGACAGCCCTGCAGAGATAGCCTTAGGCGGGCTAACGCTTGCGAGGTCAGAGGGCAAAAGACCCTCAGGAACCGTGGTGCCTGCCAAGAGGTTCAATGCGTTTCGGTCTTGCGCCACTAGCTGCGTATAGCGAGCGACATCTCCCCGGGCCACATCCACCTGAGTCTGCGCACGGCGTAGGTCTATTTTGGTTGCGAGACCAACCTGATACTGACTGTGAACTAAATCGTAGATATTCTGTTGGATTTCAAGCGTCGATTGAGCCAGTTTGAGGTTCTCCCGGTCAGCGGCTAGGGCAAGATAGACCCTCGAAACCTCGCTCACAATCGCTATCTGTGCACTGCGCCGGGCCTCTTCCGTGGCCAGGTATTGCTCCAGAGCTTGCTTCTCGAGGCTGCGGATGCGCCCGAAGAAATCGATCTCCCATGCCGTTATGCCGAGGTCAACGCTGTATCGTCTTGTCGTCCTGGGCGCTCCGGGCATGGTGAAATCGGAGGAGGCCCTTTGTTTACTTCCAGTTCCTACCGCATTGATCGAGGGAAGCAGCTCGGCTCGTTGAACGCCATACATTGCCCGGGCCTGCTCCACATTCAGAGCCGCGAGGCGCAGGTCCCGGTTGTTGTTCAAGGCGGTCTCGATAACGTTCTGAAGGCGTTCGTCGGTGAAGAACTCCTGCCAGCCTAACGCGGCGACCGTCGCTACCGTCGCTGTCCCTGGCACAGGCCGCGTGCTTTCATAGGCCTCGCCTTGTGGCCATTGGGGCGGGATGGGCGTGTTCGGGCGCGTGTATTTCGGGGCCAAGGTGCAGCCGTTCAGCAACACAACGATCGCAATCAATACGAAGACTATTTGTCTATTCATATCATTGGCCCTCCTGAGGGAGTTCATCAACGTTGTTTAGCGCCACACTCTTCCTGCGCTTGCCAAGAACCTTGTAAACTATTACGTAAAACAGCGGCGTAAACAGAACCACGAGAAAGGTCCCAGTAAGCATGCCGCCGACCAGCGAGGTGCCGATTGCCTTCATGGCTCCCGCTCCCGCCCCTGTTGCCAACGCAAGCGGCAGGACAGCCAGGCCAGTTGTCAGCGAGGTCATCAGGATGGGTCGAAGCCTGAGCCTAGCGGCCTGAAGCGCGGCATCCTTCAATTTCATGCCTCGTTCGAGACCGTCCTTTGCAAACTGGACGATCAGGATGGCATTTTTTACGCCCAGGCCGAGGGTGCTCAGCATGCCTATCTGTAAATAAACATCATTAGCGAGGCCGCGAATGTTCGCACCAAGCAATGCACCAATAGCCCCCAAAGGCAGTGTCAGCAGGACGGCGAGCGGAAAGGACCAGCTCTCATACAAGGCGGCCAAGTACAGGAAAGTGAGGAAGACGGCAAATGCGTATAGAAGCGGCGCCTGAGAGCTCGCCATTTTTTCCTGGTAGGAAAGCCCGGTCCAGTCATAGGAAATCCCGTGTGGCAGCTTGGATGCAAGCTCCTCCATGGTAGCCATTGCCTCGCCCGAAGTTTTTCCTGGCGCCGGTTCGCCCCATATGTTGATGGACGGAAAGCCATTGTAGCGCTCGAGCTTCGGGGAGCCATAGGTCCAGTGTCCTGAGGCGAAAGATGAGAAAGGCACCATCTTGCCGGACCTATTGCGCACGTAGAGCTTCTCGAGGTCCTCCGGCAACATCCGGTAGGGCGCGTCCGCCTGGACATACACTCTCTTGACCCGCCCTGCCTTAACAAAGTTATTGACATAGGCGCTGCCGAAGGCGGCCGCGATAGTATTGTTGATCGAAGATATGGGAACGCCCATTGCCCCAGCCTTCTCCCAATCGACATCGATCTTGTACTCGGACACATCGTCCATGCCGTTCGGCCGGACCCTTATTAGCCGGGGGTCCTGCATGGCCATGCCGAGCAGCTGATTGCGAGCCGCCATCAGTTTTTGATGGCCGACGCCGCCGAAATCGAGCAGTTCGAAATCAAATCCGGTAGCATTCCCCAGTTCCACGATGGCGGGCGGGGGAAAGGCAAAGACCTGGGCGCCTTTAATCCTCGAAAGTGCCCTCATAGCTCTTCTGGACACGGCCCAGACCCTGAGGTCGGGCCTGTTGCGCAACTTCCAGTCTTTGAGCTTCACGAATCCCATGCCCATGTTCTGCCCCTGTCCGCCCATGGAGAAACCAGCCACGTAGGCAAACGATTCTATCGCATCCTTCTCATTGGTGTTGAAATATTGTTGGACCTGTTTCAAGACGGCTTGCGTCTGCTCAAGGGTTGAGCCTGATGGCAAGGTCGCCTGGACGAAAAGAACGCCCTGGTCTTCGTCCGGGAGAAAACCTAACGGTATTCGTGTGAAGATGAACACAAGCCCGCCGACAATCAATAGGTAGATGATGATGTAACGGGCGGCGTGAGCAAGAGAGCGGCCAACCAGCCGTACAAACAACTCCCGGAAACGCAAGAAGCCTCGATCAAACCACATCAGGAAAGGTCGCAGAAACCAGACCGCGCTCTCCGCCGCCTCATGCCCCTTGCGCACCGGCTTGAGAATCGAGGCGCAGAGGACTGGCGTCTGGATCAAGGCAACGACCACGGAGAGGATCGAGATGGCGCAGATAGTAATCGAGAACTGGCGGTAGATGATGCCGGTGGAGCCCGGGAAGAAGGCGATCGGGCCAAATAGCGCCACAAGCACCAGCCCCATACCGATCAGTGCGCTGCTGATCTGGTTCATGGACTTGGCTGTTGCCTCTTTCGGCGAGAGTCCCTCCTCGCTCATAATGCGCTCCACGTTCTCTACCACCACAATGACGGAATCTACGAGTATTCCAATGGCCAAGACCATGGCGAACATAGTCAACATATTTATTGAAAACCCGAAGAGGCCGAGAGCCACGAATGTGCCCAGGACGACTATGGGCATGGTGATGGTTACGATTAGCGTGGCTCGGAGATTTCCCAGGAAGAGCAGCATCACCACAAAGACGAGAATAACGGCCTGGATAAGAGACTTGACCACCTCGTTAATAGCGGCCCTGGTGAAGGGATTGGTCTCGTAAGGATAGACCACCTTCATCCCCGGCGGGAAATACCTGCTCATCTCAACGAGTTTCTTCTTTATGCGATCAGCAGTTTTCAGCGAATTGGCGCCCGGTTCTTTTCGGATGACAAGCATACCAGTAGGTTTGCCATTGTAACGGGCCACTACGTCGTAGCGTTCGGTCCCTAACTCCGTCCGGCCGACGTCCCTGACCCGGACGATGGAGCCGTCTGGGTTGGTCCGGATTGGAATGGCGCCAAACTCATCCGGCGTCTTCAGATAATGCTGGACGATTATCGAGGCGTTCAGCCGTTGGCCTTTCACTGCCGGCGCACCGCCGAACTGGCCTGCGGAGACCTCGACGTTGTATGCACGAAGCGCCATAATCACGTCTTCGATTGTGAGGTGGTAGCTGGTGAGCTTGTCAGGGTCGAGCCAGATGCGCATGGTGTATTCAAAGCCCAAAACCTCCACCTCGCCTACGCCCGGCACACGCGCGAGGACCTTCTCTAATTTGGACTTCACATAATCCATTAGGTCCTCTCGGTCCATGCTAGCGTCCTCGGAGACCACGCCGAGAGCCATCATAAAATTGCGGGTTGTCTTCATAACCTTAATGCCCTGCCGCTGTACCGTCTCCGGCAGGCTCGCCATAGCGAGCTGCAGCTTGTTCTGCACCTTCGTCCATGCGAGGTCCGGGTCTGTCCCCGGGGCGAAGGTCAGCTCTATCCGGCAAGTTCCT
>QMNL01000275.1 GCA_003647755.1 Candidatus Coatesiibacteriota bacterium | reverse complement strand
TTCTGCTGGAACAGGACGAGCGCTGCATCGGCTGCTTTCCGAAGGTCGTGTTTCATTCCGACCCGCATATTGTCAACGCGATGGGCGCCGCCTGGCACGTCCGCTGCCACTGGCGTGACGCCCGTGTCGGCCAGATAGACTTAGGCCAGTTCACGCAGCCGGAGCGCGTCTTTGGGTCGATCTTTCCTGCGGTCCTGCGCCGGCGAGAACTGTTCCTGAGGATCGGCATGTTCGACGAGACGATGTTCTCCTACTGCGAGGATTTCGACCTCTGCTATCGAGCGAACATACTTGGTTACCACTTCGTTACCGCACCGCGAGCACTCGTCAGGCATAAGTACCGCTCGACAGCCGCAACGGCATATCGGGCCAGGTGGCAGCACTATTTCTTCATGCGCAACTACCTTTATGTTTTTCTGAAGAATTATTCGCTGAAAAACCTCATCCGGCACTTCCCCTACGCCTTCTATCGTTACGTTGCGAGGTCGGCCATTGTCTCGCTGAAGGCACGCGATTTTAGGTCGCTTCTGCTTCATTTCCGGGCTGTCGCCTTTGTTCTCGGTAAGCTGCCGAAACTCCTTAAAGCTCGCCGGTTTGTGCAAAAGAACAGAGTTAGAAACGATGAGAGCGTTTGGAGCTTCTCAAATGTCGAGCACTACAACATATTTCATCATTTGGGCAGGCCGGTGCTCAGCCTGTTGAATGTGCGAGTCGGACTCTCCGGTCTCCGCACTTATCACGTAGCTGGTAAGGAGTATCAGATTGAGTAGGAAACTTTGGTCTCGCTCAGCAGTTTGGGCAGCGGTCGCGCTTGTACTGCTGGCCCTCGTCGTCTCCTGGGGATGCTTTCTCGGCGATCTTGGCGGGCATCGTCGGACGAGCACGATCACGGTGCTGGAGACGAACGACGTCCACAGCCACCTCTTCCCCTGGGCATACAAGCCCAAGTCCGGAAAGGCAATCAAGGTTGGGGGGCTTGCGCGCATCGCCACCATCGTCAGGCAGGTGCGAGAAGACGAGCGGAACGTTCTGCTGCTCGACGCGGGCGACATTTTCTACCCCTACTCGCTCAGGCGTTGGCATGGCCGGCCAGAGATCGGCGCAATGAACCTGATCGGCTACGATTGCTCGGCGGTCGGCAACCACGAGTTTGACCTCGGCGATAAGGCGCTCGGCGAGGCGCTCGATCTGGCCAAGTTCCCATTCGTGAGCGCGAACATGGACGTCAGCCAGTCTGCGCCCCTTGCCGGGAAGATCGGAGACTACGTAATCAAGAACGTGGGTGGCTGCACGATCGGCATATTCGGGCTGATCACGCCCAATCTAGACGAGATTTCCAGCCCTGGCGGGGAGGTGAAGGTTGACAGGGATCTCGCGGGCAAGGCCGCTAAGATGATAGCTTATCTCAAGCCGAGGTCCGACATGGTCTTTGCCTTGACTCATATCGGCCTTCGCCAGGACCTCAGGCTCGCCCGTTCTGTCAGCGGCATAGACGTCATCTTCGGCGGCCACTCGCACGACGCGCTAAGAAGGCCAATCGCAGTTACGAATCCCGCCGGCAAGCGCACGCTTGTCGTTCAGGCCGGCTGCTACGGCAGGTTCGTTGGGAAGCTCCGACTTCGACGCTCTGCTGACGGCATCAAATCATATCAATGGTCGCTTCTTCGCGTCGACGAGAGCATCAAGATTGACGAGCAGATGGAATCGTTCCTCGAGCCGTTTCGTCCTGTCAACGAAAAACCGGTTGGCATCATCGGCGCGGACCTCGAGCTGTTCGGAGCGCGCCTTCGGGCCACGAACTCAACCATAGGAACGCTCGTGTGCGATGCTATTGCCGAGCAGTTCCCGACCGCGGCCGTCGTGGCCATGAACTCGGGCGGCATACGGGGGAGTTTTCAGCCCGCAGGCCCGATAACTAAGTCGCGAATTGACGAGATACTACCATTCCGCAACCAGATCGTGCTTGTCTGGCTTTCAGGGGCAGAGCTCAAATCGATGCTCGAGCGTTCAGTTCAGTGGCTGCCACGTTCGAGTGGTGGCTTCCTTCAGCTACGTGGAGTTGAGGTTGTTGTGCGGCTGGGCAAGCGGCGAGCAGCCGTCAAGGGCCATCGTGCGAGGAGAGAGGCTAACGAAGTTGTGAGCGTCTCGGTCGCAGGCAAGCCGCTGGATGAGCGAAAGGAATACCTCATTGCGACGATCGATTATCTCGCCAGGGGCGGCGATGGCTATACACAGCTCGCCGACGCCAGGAAGCGACTCGAGACCGGCAAAGTGCTAAACGATATTGTAGCGGACTACATAAAGTCGCACTCACCTCTCCATCCTGTGCGGCGGAGGGTTTACCGATTTGTGAGAGACAAGTAAGGGGAGGCGCAGATGCTTAAGAGCTACTTCAGACTGAAAGAGAACAACACCACCCTCAAGACCGAGATCACGGCCGGCGTGGTTACTTTCATGACAATGGCCTACATTGTGTTCGTCAATCCGACGATCCTATCCGATCCCCATGGCGCTGGGATGAGTTTCTCAGGCGTCTTGACTGCGACCTGCATCGCCTCATTCTTCGCTACGTTGATGATGGCTTTTGTGGCGCGCTATCCGATTGCCCTCGCACCGGGCATGGGCCTGAACGCCTACTTCAGCTACATAATCTGTGGCGCGATGGGCGTCCCGTGGCAAATTGCGCTGGGTATCGTCTTCATCTCCGGCCTGGTCTTCACGATCCTGACGTTGCTTAAGGCCAGAGAGATGCTCGTCGATGCCATTCCGCAGAGCCTCAAGCTCGCCACGGCTGCAGGTATCGGCCTGTTCATCGCCTTCATCGGCCTGCAGCACGCCGGCATCGTCGCGCGGGACCCGAACACGTTCGTTACCTTCGGCGACATCTCCAAGACACCAGCCCTCGTCGCCCTATTCGGCCTCGTTCTGACGGCTGTCCTCGTCGCGAGGAAGGTCAAGGGAGCCATCCTCTTCGGCCTGCTCGCAACGGGTGTTGTAGCCGTCATATCTGGCATCACGAAGTTCGAGGGCGTCGTCAGCAAGCCAGACTTCAGCTCAGTCATATTCAAACTCGACATCCTCGGTGCCCTCAGCCTCGACTACATCGTCCCCATCATCGTCCTTTTGTTCTTCGACATGTTCGACACCATTGGCACGCTCATCGGCGTGAGCGAGCAGTGCGGCTTCGTCAAAAATGGCAAACTGCCCAGAATCAACCGGGCACTGCTCTCCGACTCGGTCGGAACCATGGCCGGCGCAGCCTGCGGAACGTCAACTGTTACGAGCTACATTGAGAGTGCCGCGGGCGTAATGGAGGGCGGAAGGACTGGACTCGCCTCGGTGGTAACCGCCCTGTTATTCCTCGTCGCCATGTTCTTCACGCCCCTCGCGAAGGCGTTCGCAACAGGCTGTGTTACGGCGCCTGCGCTGATCATAGTCGGCTGCCTGATGATGCAAAACATCAAGAAGATCGAGTGGGAGGACTTCACCGAGGCGATTCCAGCATTTCTCACGATCATCCTCATGCCGCTCACGTTCAGCATCGCCAACGGACTCGCACTCGGCTTCATCAGCTACCCGCTCGTCAAAGTGGCGGCCGGCAGAGCGAAAGAAGTCCACTGGCTGGTCTATGTGCTAGCCGGCATATTCCTCTTGAGATACATCTTCCTGCGTTAGCGCAAGCGCAGGTAATCGACCCGAATAATCAGATTGACGCAGCTGGTTCTAGCCCTTTGGAGTGCGGCGGCTTGACGCCGCCATTTCTCGTCGCGGCTTGACGCGACATCGGTCCTATGTCAATCACCTATGTCAATCATCGCTGCAGCAATCG
>QMNL01000274.1 GCA_003647755.1 Candidatus Coatesiibacteriota bacterium | reverse complement strand
TTCCGAAAGGGGATTCCTGCAGCGATGATTGACATAGGATCGATGTCGCGTCAAGCCGCGACGAGACAAAGCGGCGTCAAGCCGCCGCACTCCAAAGGGCTAGAACCATTTGCGTCAATCTGATTATTGGCAAGCGGATGTGGAGTATCTTTCGCACGCCCCATAGCATAAACGTGGCATTGCCTGCGATCCAGGTTTCAAGTTCAGCAAAATCGCCATTTGATATGCGTTGCCCGTGTCGATAGAATCGGCTTGGCTCTCTTTGCGGTCAACTTTTACCAACGCGATTGAGGGTAAATGTATGAAACGACTGTCAATTATGGTGCTTTTGGCCTTGATTGTACTCGTGGCCTTCGCCTTCGCCGATGGCTTCAGTTCCTTCACAACGACAAACAGCGGAATCGCCAGCAATGAGGTCTCGGCCGTGGCCGTCGATTACCTCGGCCAGCTGTTTATCGGGACGAAGGATTCGGGGCTTTCGATGCTGCAAGGCTCCGAGTGGACGCACTTCACCACGGATAACTCTGGTCTGGCAAGCGATAGAATCAAGGCTGTGGCCTGCGACTCATCAGGCCGCGTCTTCATCGGAACGGACTCTGGCCTGTCGATCATGTCCAGCTCCGGCTGGCAGACATTCACCACCGACAACTCCGACCTCACCGATAACTGGGTCGAGTCGCTGGCGGTTGTTCCTGACGGCGTGGTCTGGGTGGGCACGCACTCCGGCGGCCTGTGTTCGTACGACGGAACAACCTGGGAGCACTTCAACACGTCTAACAGCGGCCTCGCATCCAACAGAATCGCCTCTGTTACAGTTGGGAAGGACGGGGCAGTGTGGGTTGGCACGAGCGACGCGGGTGTCTCTGTGATGTCCGACGACACCTGGACCACCTACAACACCGGCAATTCGTTGCTAATGTCAGACAACATAAACAGCATCGGCGTCTGCCCATCAGGCGCAGTCTGGGTGGGAACACCCAACGGACTGTGCGTCTTTCGCAACGGCGAGTGGGAGAATGGGACGAGCCTCGTCTTCGACGCGGACGTCAGGGCCATTGTCGTCGATGAGTTCGGCTACCGCTGGTTCGGGCTCAGGACTGGCATTGTGCAGTTCGATGGCGCCGGGGCAATCGATTACGACTACGAGGTCTCAAACGCGTGCATAACCTCCGTCGCTCTGGGTGCGAGCAGAGTCTATTTCGGGTCCCGCGCGCACGGCTTGCTGTGGTTCGACTACGGTGCAAACTTGCCGCCGCTAATGCCCCAGACGCCCGCCGGGCCAGATACCGGCTCAACCGACGCTGCGATGGAGTTCTGGACGGTAACGTCGGACCCCGAGGGAGGTTCTGTCTCCTACCAGTTCGACTGGGATGACGGCTCAGATTCGCCGTGGGGGCCGGCCACGCAATCTCATACTTACGCCTCGCTTGGCACCTACAGGATCATCGTTCGGGCGAAGGACTCTTCGGGGAAGATGTCGGCCTACAGCGAGGGGCACACCGTGAGGGTGGCGACTGGCAATAGGCCGCCGCAATCGCCGACCACGCCTCGCGGGCCGGAGTCGGCGTTGGTAGGAGAGAGCGTTGAGTTTTCGACCTCGAGCTACGACCCTGACGGGGACGAGATTGAGTTCCTCTTTGACTGGGGCGACGGCAATCAGAGCGACTGGGGCCAGCCCGTGCAGACCTGGGTTTACGAGAAGGTGGGGACTTTCAGCGTCAGGGCCAAGGCGAGGGACGACAAGGGAAGGGAATCTCAATGGTCGTTTCCCGCCTCGATCACTATCGAGCGACCGAATTCACCACCATCCCGGCCACAGCAGCCGTCGGGGCCGTCGTCGGGGCTTGTCAATACCACATACACATTTACGACGAGCGCAACTGATCCTGACGGCGACCAGGTACTCTTCCTCTTCGACTGGGGCGATGGCTCAGACAGCGGCTGGGGGCCGCCATCGGCATCTCACGCATATAAGCGCACCGGGGCGTTCGACATCTGTGCCCTGGCCAAGGATGTGCACGGCGCGCAGTCCAACTGGTCAAAATATCACACCATCGAAATAACCGGAACGCCCAAACCGATAATAGAGCTTGGCTCCGTCCGAGAAACATACTACTTCGGAGACACGATCAAGCTCTACGGCACGCTCATCAACGACCTGGATGAGATGACGGTTGACGTCTATATCGCCTTCCTGCTCCCGGGCTCAGACACGCTCCTATACTACCCAAACTTCGGAGCCGACCCGTTCCCAATACGGATGACGCTCGCGGCGCACAGCGAGTTCGGGCCCTACTGTTTCCTACAGTTCCCGATAGCAAGCCAAATCCCGCGCGGCAGCTACTACGTTTATGGGGCGCTCGTGGAGCCCGGCACGCAGTTTGAATTCGTCTCGGAAATTGATGTGCTCAAGTTTGAATACGCCGGCGAACGGCAGGACAGTTGATCATCTTGTTAGACTACAATACGGAGGATTTATGAGAGTAAAGGAACAGATATTAAACGCGGTCAAGGAGCTTCCCTCGGATGCTTCATTTGAGGACGCGATGGAGCGGCTCTATCTTCTTTACAAGATACAGCGCGGAGTTGAGCAAGCGGATGCCGGGGAAACTGCAACCCATGAAGAGGCGAGGCAACGCCTTAAGAAATGGCTGACGTAAGGTGGACCGCACAGGCTCTCGACGATCTTGACTCGGTTTGCGCCACATCGCCCGCGACTCCCCGCACTATGCTCAAATGTTCGCCACCGATGTGTTCGAGGCGGCAGAGCAATTGGAGCGATTCCCGCGTCTGGGACGAATCGTGCCTGAAGTGGCTCGCGATACTGTGAGGGAGCTGATTGTGGGGGAATTACAGACTCATTTATCGGGTACAGCGAGCTCGGGTGGAAATCCTGACAATTCACCGCGGGGCGAGGCGCCTTGAACGCGATAGAGTTTGAGAACGTATCCGAGAAGTACACTCTACGGCGTGGGCACGCAGCGAGCCTGAAGTCCGTCGTGCTCTCGCTCGGGCGAGGCATGGAGGGAGCGAGGGAGGATTTCTGGGCGCTTAAGGACCTCACTTTGAGCGTTCCAAGTGGCTCCGTGATGGGGATCATCGGCGAGAATGGTGCTGGCAAGAGCACGCTTCTTAAGCTTGCGACCGGGATCATCGAGCCTGACATGGGCAAAGTCCTGGTCCGGGGCCGTGTCTCTGCGCTTCTTGAGCTGGGTGCTGGGTTTCATCCCGAGCTCACGGGCCGTGAGAACGTGTTTCTGAACGGCTCCATCCTTGGTCTCAAGCGCCGTGAGATACATGAGTGCTTCGACAGGATAGTCGAGTTTGCGGAGCTCGAGCAGTTCATCGACATGCCGGTCAAGTCCTACTCCTCCGGGATGTACGTGCGACTCGGCTTCGCCATCGCAGTCCACGTCAGGCCAGACATCCTGGTCATTGACGAGGCGCTCGCTGTCGGCGACGAGGCGTTCCAGCAGAAATCGCTGAACAAAATCATGGAGTTCAACAAGAAGGGCAAGACGATTCTCTTCGTCTCGCACAACCTGGCGGCCGTGGAGCGGCTTTGCGACACGTGCATTTGGATGCACAAGGGCAGGATACGTGCCCAGGGCCCCGTGCGCAACGTTCTGCGGGAATACGACACCTACGTAGCCGACGGGTTCGTGGCGAAGCTCGATGGGAAGGAGGGCTTTCAGGTCAAGGAGAAGGTCGATGGTCGCCGCGGTAACCTGAAGATCAGGGTCCTCGGTGTAACGTTTCTCGACGGCCAGGGGAAGCCCAACAACCAGTTCAGGATAGGCCAGCCGATGACGGTTCGCGTCGATTACGAGGCCGATGTGCCGTGCG
>QMNL01000273.1 GCA_003647755.1 Candidatus Coatesiibacteriota bacterium | reverse complement strand
GTGGATTTCACCCCGCACAAAGCGTAATCAAGCGCCATGAGAGACGCCGTCAACGGTCGATATACGCCTCCTACCTCCTCGGGTTTCCTTCCAAGCTTATAGACAAACTCGCCCGGCAAAATCCCGAAACCATTACCATAAAATACCTCAGGAACAAGATTGTCGCCCGTAAAATAAATGTAATCGACATAGACCTGGAGGTCCTCCGCTCCAAGCGGTATGGACGCCGTCCACCCAAAAACGACCAGGACAAATGCCCCGACGATCGCCGCACAGACCCAGAATCCTGATGTGTAGCTCGGCTTCACCCAAATCTCCCTGCTGATTCGACTAAGAAAGGCCTCAGCTGGCCCGCCAAATATACCGAGCCGGTGACGCACAACAAGTCCTCTGGCCCTATCATCGAAAGCCCCGCATTGGCAGCATCCGAGGCGCTGTCGAAGGCCTCGATTTGGGCTCCCAGTCCACGCAACTGATCAGCAAGCAGCACGGGAGACATCGCTCGTTTCGTGTCAGCTCTGGTCACGAGGAACTTGTCAAAGTAGCGTGTCATAATAGCCAGAATCGCGCGAGCATCCTTGTTAGTCGAGATGCCGATGATCGCGATCTTCTTCCCGGAGACGCAAAGCTCCTGCAACGTTTCTACCAGCGACTCCGCCGACTCCAAGTTGTGGGCACAGTCCACAACGATGAAAGGGTCCGCGCGGAGCAGCTCAACGCGGCCCATCAGCCGGACCTCTGCAAGTCCACGACCGATGCTCGCCGCATCTATCGAGGGGAACTTGCTCGACAAGAGCTTTGCAGCGGCTACAACGCAAGAAGCGTTCTGAATCTGATGCGCACCGAGAAGCGGTAGCCTTATGCCTTCGAGTTTCAGGCCATTGCCCTTGAATGACACCGTTTGGGTAGGCGCTGTGCCGGAAGGCGTGGCCCTGAACTCGCGGGCAGCCTCGACAACAGGGCAGTTTTTCTCAGCCGCAACCCTCTTAATAACGGTGAGCGCCTCTGGCTTCTGGTCCGCAACTACGACGGGAATATTCTCCTTAATTATCCCAGCCTTCTCCGCCGCTATGGCCGAAAGTGTCCCGCCCAGGATGCCTGTGTGGTCGTAACCTATTCGCGTTATCACCGAAAGCGCCGGATGGACCACGTTAGTTGCATCAAGCCTCCCCCCAAGGCCTGTCTCCAACACTGCCACCTCAACGTGCTCCTCCGCAAAATGGAGGAGGGCCGCCGCGGTCAGAAGCTCAAACGTTGTCCGATACGACCGGCTGGTGAGGCCGAGGTGCGCGTGGACCGGCTTGATGACCGAGAGAGCACGTGCAAACGAATCCTTCGCTATCCACTTGCCATTGACCTGAATGCGCTCACGAACGTCCAAAAGGTGCGGAGATGTGAACAGCCCAACTCTGAGTCCCGACGCCCTGAGCACCGAGGCCAGCATCGCACAGGTCGATCCTTTCCCCTTTGTGCCCGCTACATGCACAACCGCGAACTCCTCGTGCGGATTCGACAACAGCACAAGCAGCTCGGAGAACGCCTTGAGGTCTAGCGCCCTCGTGTTGTAGGTGATCTGCCCCGTGCGCTCGAAATCCACAAAGCTGTAGATGTAATCAACAGATTCCTGGAAGTTCATAGGAGAAGCCATATATATGTGTTTGACACTCTCTTGAAGGTTCGTCTAAAAGGGCTGCCGGGGTGAGGCTAAGAAAGGACTGTGAGAAACAACGCTGGAGAGCCAGGCCTGAAAGTCAGAGACAAAAGCAATAAAATGGTGGAGCTGGCGGGATTTGAACCCGCGACCCTTTGTCTGCCAGACAAATGCGCTCCCACTGCGCCACAGCCCCACAGTTTGCCGGTCAGGTGTTTACTCATAGAAATCCAAACGAGGACCCTAGACAGTAGGGGCCCTCATGGAAGTTAATCGCGTTTCTCTCTGACAAATACGATATTAATCGCATTCATGCTGCTTATTACTGTATAAAGCTCCCAGCCCTCCGCTATATGGTCATTGATCTCCTGTGTCGCAGTCCTGGCCATCTTTCGACTGCTCAGCTCCGAAGAGCAAGATACTACCTCATATTCCTTCATCCAGTTTCCTCCCTCGGTGCCCATTAACCACTCATAACTAGGTCACATCTAAGGCCTTCTTAACGCTCGATACTATATACTCAAGCTCCTTTATTCCCAATGTATGATATACGGGTAAGTGAAGCATATTCGCAATCGCCAGGCTCGCATTAGGACACTCTGTGCGATAGTCCCTAAACATCTCAAGGTCTGAGCACGCACTCATGTAACCTGTCGCCGTATCAACTCCCATTCTCAGTAATTCCCGCGATAAGTATTGCCTGTCCGAGGTTTGAACAACGAAACTGGTGAATATGTGCTCCGCATCCTCGTTTACTGTTGGGACAATAAGATCATGTGTCCCTAAAAGCCTCTCAGCAAGATACTTGCCGTTACGATGCCTTATCGCAGACAGCCTGTCTATTCTTTGAAGCTGCGAGGCGCCAACATCGCTCTGGACCGATGTCAACCGCCTAAAATAATGAGCCGGAATGCCCGTTATCGGTTTCACCGGTTCCCTGAAAGACTCCTCGATCGGGTCCTTCCCAAAGACACGAAACACGCGAAGCGCCGGCCAGAGAAATGAACCAAAGAGAGACCTATTCGTCGCCATCTTCATCGCCGCGCCCTTGACTGCTGCCTTCAGAACATCGACGCGACCAAGCGGCGTGAAATCATGCATAGCCGCCCGTATTTTCTCGGCCACCTTGGGGTCCTTACATGTTATCATCCCACCGCCAAGCGTTGTGAAAGGCTTAGTCGGACCGAACGTGAAGTACCCAATATCGCCGAAGCTGCCGGTTCTCTTGCCCTTAAAGCGAGCTCCACAAGACTGAGCACAGTCCTCGATAACAATGAGGCCGTGTCTATCAGCTATATCGAGGACGTGGTCCATGTTGACCGGCTGACCATAAAGGTGCGTCGGGATGATAGCCCGGGTCTTTGGGGTTATTCTCCTCTCTGCCTGATCGAGGTCTAGTAAGTAAGTTGTTGGTTCGATGTCGATAAAAACGGGCACGAAACCCATATAAGCGATCATAGCGGGTATGCTAAAGAACGTTAAAGACGGAAGAAGAATCTCAGCGCCCTTCTCTAGACCCAGGGCTGAGAGTGCCAGAGAAAGACCCATCCTCGCAGATGGCACCGCAATGGCAGATGATGCGCCGATAAACTTGGCGAACTCTGTTTCAAAATACGAAACTCTTAGGTCACTAAAGGCAGTGTCATTGAACGTCTGCCTGAAGACTGTGAAGAGCTCGTCACAAGATAATGATGGCTTAAAGCGAGGAATCGCCCGTATTAACAATCAACCACCGTTCATATCATCGATCTATAACCATCGCTATGGTAATCTACCCAAAAACCGTAACAAATGCGTCGAGATGTGTCAACCACACAGTAGTGTGAGGCTCACGTGGCCAATACCATAAGACTCAGAACAGTAGTAAAGCCAAGAGATGATGTAATCACTCGCCTGGTCATATCACTTGAGGCAGAGAAAATAGTGTGCCTCCCTTCTGACACCTGTTACGGCCTAAGCTGCCTCGCCACATCACGGAGGGCTACTGCGAAACTACGCCAGATCAAGGGCCGTAGCCCTTCAAAACCGTTCATTCTCGTCTCACATAACATTCAGATGGTCAGGAACTACGTTAAGGTCTGGGACCATGATGCACAGTCAATAGCAGAGGCTTTCTGGCCTGGACCCATTACAATTATAGTGCCATTTCAACAATGCAAAACGTGTAAAATCGCTCACAACTCCAACACTATTGCCGTCCGTGTGCCCGGGTCCATAGTCCTCAGAGAGATAATAAAAGG
>QMNL01000272.1 GCA_003647755.1 Candidatus Coatesiibacteriota bacterium | reverse complement strand
GGTGAGAATAATCTTTCCCTATTTAATCCTTTATTAGTAAGCTGAGTATAAACATCACCTAAACTTACAGGTTCACGTACACCTTCAATAAAATATTGCCCCGTCTTCTCAGTTAAAAATTTCTGGAGTTCTTCATCAATCTTAACTAAAGCTCCTTCACCCATACCTTTAGCCATACCTAAAGGCTTTAAATATCCACCATGTAATAATCCAAGAAACGCAGCCAAAGGTCTTTGGGTAGGTTTATATAGCAAGTCAGTACCAAGAGAAGTTTCTGTTAAATTTCCTACACCTAAAGCTTCTAAAATATCTTGAACAACAGTTCCGGCTTTTGAACCCCTACCAGCTAACTCTCCTTTTATAGATTCAAAAGCTATATCTGACGGTAATTGAGCTCCTTGAGATAAAGCAAAAATTCTATCAAGATCAGTACCTCTTAAAGTTTTTTCCAATGTATAATCTTTCTTATCACCTAATAACCTCCTCCTTAAACTAAGATGCCTTTTGATAATATTATCAACATGCTCTTTTAAATATTTTACAATAGGCTCAATCTCAATTCTACCTTCCTTAAGGCTCTTAAATACTTCATATTTATATTGACCTTTTTCTATATCATATAATTCAGGAATACGTTTCAAAAATCTTTCGGGCTCAAGATCTATTACCCTCAGAACTGAATTAATAGCTGCAAGCCTTTCTTCATATATTTCAGCTTTTTCTTCTTTCCCTTTCTCAAAACTTTTATTCTTGTACTCTAAAAACCTAGCACTTTCATCTTGAACATATCTTTTTATAGGATCAACTATTTTTTTCAAAATCCTATCAAAACTTTTCTTATCTATTAACGGTTCTCTTTCATCTTCAGGTTTAGCTTTACCAGCAGGCGCCCCCATAAACCTACGAACATAAACATTAGAAGGACTAAAAGCATATATTGCAGAATACGCTTCTTTTGCACTTTCTATAAATTTTTTAAATACTTTAGATGAAGCAGCTTTAGAAGCAAGTTTAGAAAATCTTTGTACTCCAGGGACTCTCTCTATTAATCTCTTTTCAATTTCTTTCTTCGTACCTTCAAAAGAAATTCCCCCAGGAATACCATTAAAAGTAATAAAACTTTCCAGATTCTCTCTTATAAATTTAAGTTCATTAGGCGAAAATTCTTTTCTTAAATCCTTATAGGCTCTAAGTGTATTAACAACAGAAACAGGAGCTCCATATCTATTACCAACTAACTCAGTTAGTTTATAAAAATCTTCAGCATAATCTTTTTCCTTACCAGACAATAATCTAATATCTTTTCCTTTATCTCCAGTTAAATAAGGCAAATTCTCAAAAATCTTCCTATAAACATCAGGAGTAAACTCAACTCCGGCAAATTCCTGACCCTTCTCAGTAGGGGACAATTTGAAGAAATCAAAAAAAGCTTCAGGAGAATCAGTCATCTTATAAGGAATTAATTTACGTCTGGAATAAGCTCTGGCAGAAACAGGTAAATGAGGATATTTTTTCTGTAAATATTTTACATATCTTTCCCATAAAACTCCAAAATCTACATTACCTTTTTTATTTAGGATATAAGTATTCTTGCTACTTCCTATTTGAGAAGTAGTAAATCCTTGATTTAATACTCTTTTAGTTAGTGCCAAACTATTAATATCTTTAAAAAAATCTTCTTTGCTTTTCTCTGAAACTCGTCTGACTATCCCCTTATTATCTTCAATAATTCCAGTGGTATTCCCTCTTATGCGATCTAATGCGCTTTCTAAACCTTCCCCTTCAGTATTACCTCCTATATCAGTTTCAACAACTAACTGAGTTGATAGCGGATTATAATTCATTATCTTTTCAGATAATTTAGTCAATTCAGTAAGATTAGATAATTTATCAACATTAGTAAGTGTACCTAATAAAGAATTTAATATTACTTGGAATTTTTCACCCTTACCTCCGAAAAATGCTTTTCTAGTAGGAGATATACCGCCTTCTCTCTTTACAGCTGTGTGAACCTTTTTAAATAATTCAACAAGTAACGATGAAGTATACTCTATATTTTCAACAAATTCCTTGCCAGCATTAATCTTACGCTGGAAATATTTAGATACTTCATCAATAACTTTATTTTCATCAATCCCAGTATTTAATTTATCAAGAATCTTTATTAAATCTCTATTTAAAATCTTCCCTCCTACTCCAAGTTCAGCTAAACGTTCAAATACTTCAGTCCCACCTCCTAAAAGTACTGTAGAAGAAGTAATAGTCTTTGAATATGCAGCCCTATTTTTCCCTTTTATCTTTTTTATAATATCCTCATCTAATTTTAACCCCCCTCTTAAATTAATATCCTCTATTGAAGTCTTACCTTTCTTGCCATAATCAGCTAACTGAGGGAATAAATCAAGGATAGTATTACCTTTTCTTTTTCCCATAAACCTAATAACAGGCTCATTTTTAGAAGCAATACCTTGAGCAATTTGAAGCTCATTAACAATCTCTTGAATCCCCTTAGAAATATTTGGCAATTTTATCTTAAAGAAATATTCCGACATTAACTTATATAATTTAGTTCTCTTATCCTGTAATTTCTTTATAATCTTATCATAGGCTTCCGGAAGATTCTTGGCAGATTTTATTTCATCTAAGAAAGCCTTAATAGTTTTTCTACTCATTTTATTAGTTTCGCCGAAAGAAGGAAAAGCTACCTGCAACATCTTCTCATATTTTTCTTTAGCAGCCTGAGAAGCTTTATGATAAATAGGAGCAGTTTCTATAATGGTAGAAAGATTAGTAGCAATTTCAGATTTGTGTAAAGAAGGAAAATCTTTTCTTCCAGCTTTTGTGGCCTGATGAACAGCCTGTTCAAGCGGAGAAGTAAATCGTTTTATATGAGATAATTCATGAACAACAGCAGCTATTTCCTCTAAATTGCTTAAACCCTTTTTTATAGTTATTCTGACTTTATCTAATTTATTATTTTTCTCTTCAAATGTAACAGCACCATATACCCCAGCAGGTAAAGCACTACTTTCACTATATCGTATACCTCCCTTCACTTTAACAGAAGATAACAATTCCTTAATAAGAGGATCTTCTCCACCCCTATCCTTTTTGCTTTGTGGAGATTGCTGTTCCTTAATAGTTTGAGCTTTTACATTTATATTAACATTTTGAGGCGAAGTAGTAGAAGTAGTTTGTTTTCTCAACTTTGAAGAAGTAACTCCTACTTGTAAAGGTTGTCCACGTGAAGCTAATGGTCGTTCAAAATAAGCTTTAATTCCATCAATAACCGCATTACTAATATCAGTAGGATTTATATTAATATTCAAATTGGATACTCTACGTAAAATCTCACTATTTAACTTGCCAATCTCCTGAATCTTCCTATCAGAAAAATCTATCTGTTTACTTACACTGTCTATGAATTTACCCAGCATCTTTATATTACTGCTCATCATATCTATTTTGCTATTAACTACACCTAAATCACCAATCTTAACATCCTTAATCTCGGTAGGACCTCTCTGAGCAAGAACATCTACTTTAGTAGAAAGACTTTGAATATCAGCATTTAATTGATTAATACTACTTTGTATCCTAACAACTCTATGCCCCAATTTTCCATAACTTTGTACTATTCTACTACCAACCTTCTCATCTATAACAGAACCAGATTTTACATTTTTCCCAGCTTCTTTAGTAACTTCCTCAATCCTATTCTGGAACACTTCCACAGCTTTATTAACAGAAGAATTTAATGTAGTGGCAAGTTTCTGTTGGAAGGTATCTATTTTATCATTAACTACTTTATTAAGTTTTTCACTAATACTATCAACAACATTTCCGGAAAAACTCTTAATTTCTTCGAATTCTTTACGTAATCCAGTTATAGCACTTTTAAACTGTTTTATATCG
>QMNL01000271.1 GCA_003647755.1 Candidatus Coatesiibacteriota bacterium | reverse complement strand
CAATGACTCGAGTGCGAGTCAATTCGATCGCCTGCCGGTAACTTGCTGGACCTTCTATGAGCTCCATTTTATTTAATGTGCAGTGCAGCCCGGGCCTCCCGCAGTTAAGGTTCAGAGCCTTCTTCGAAAAGAGTGCGTTGACACGGTTACGAGGCTCGTGTTACAAGAATTTGGCCGCTGGGTGTTTAGACCGAGTTGTCCTATCGAGGACACTGGCTTGGCGGCCGGTGCTTTGAAAGAATTAAGACGTCGAGACTAGTCGAAGGAGACCGGGCTAGCAGGCCGACCCTCGAGGTCGCAAATACACTTACACAGGGTAGTTCGCATGTTGAGTTTCTTGCCATATATGTGGCTCGCTTTGACCATTCTGCTGCTTCTTTTAGGATATTGGCTGTCCTATGAGATTACGTTCTGGCTTTCGGTTGATGCTTTTGTGGTTATGATAGTAGCTTTTCTTGGCGCCTCGTTGGTTGTGCAGTTGATCGTGGCAGCCGTCCTGGCGGTTGTTCTATTGCTTTGGGCAAGAAAGCTTTCGTTTGCGAGCCTCAGGCCGCTCCGGGACACGGAGACCATCAGGGCGAATCCGGCGGATGTGATCGGCAGGCACGGGATTGTTGTGATCAGCATTGATGGCGGCGTAAAACGGGGACTCGTTAATTTATCGGGAGACAAATGGGTTGCTGCAGCGGAGGAGGGCGAGAAGTTTGCCCAGGGCGAGGAGATAGAGGTTGCGTCTCTCAGGGGACAGACCGTGGTGGTGAGAAGGGTTTCTGGCTGACCCGGCCGGCTGGAAGCTGGGAGGCGGATGCGGCTCTGACGATGGCGAGCCTCGTTTGCCAAAGGCTCTCTTTGATGGCTTTCAGGGCCGGTCTGTAACCGGCTCGGACGACACACCAACGCTCAAATTGACGGGCGATAAGCGCGAGGGGGAAAACTCCAGGAGTTGTTTGGCGGCAGGCTTGAAGGCCGCAGGGGAATGCTACCGAGGCCCGCTGTTGCCGGCTTTACCTTGATTGGGACTGGCTGAGGGGGTAGTTTTGGGATTCAGTCATGGTGTGGGTGAGTTGATGCGAATGGAAGGATTTCAGATGGTCTATCCGAGCGATATCTCAGCACAATGAGCTGCCGCAAGTGCTGCAAGCATCGAGGCGTGCGAAGCTGTTGCGAGAATGCAGCATTTGTTGCTGTAACTTCTGCTCTCTGTCGAGATCCGGGCTACGGCCGTTCGCTCGCTTTTGGAGAGCGACGTATACTTGGAGGCTATTGGTGAGCGGCCCGCGTATTCTGTGTGTATGTTCAGATGAGGGCATAGAGCTTTTTGGAAGCAGGGGTTGCAGCACGCACCTACGTGAGATGTGCCAAGCCTTCAAATCACTGGGCTGCGTTGTGAAGTTACTCGTGGCCAACTCTCAAGGGCAGAAGGACCCATCTTTCCACGTGGAGTATGAGCTGGTTCCGCCGGTTAGATCCAAGAAACTAGGTTATGACCTCAGAAAATTGCTTACTAATAGGCGCTTCTCGAGACGACTGAGGGAACTGGTTGGCCAATTTAGACCTGACATCATCTATGAGCGATACGATTTATACTCGTCGGCGGCCGCGAACATCGCCTCCAGAACCCATACAACTTACGTGCTTGAGGTCAACGCGCCCCTGATTGACGAGATGCGGGGGCTCCTTCACTTTCCGCGGCTGGCCAACAGTTACCAGCGCCGGACATTCCGGAAGGCTGACCTTCTGATCGGTGTGTCGGACACCATTTGCTCGATGTTGAGGACTATTGCTCCGGATAGCCATGTCTTGCTTGTTGAGAATGGCGTAAACGAGGATGTCTTCAATGTTGGCGTTTCTGGGGAGGAGGTGAGGAGGCTTTACGGGGTTGACGGCAAACTTGTCGTTGGGTGCACGGGGAGTTTAAGGGGCCGACAAGGTATTGATACGCTCGTCCGTGCCGCCTCGATTCTGTTGTCGGAGCGTGATGACGTGCGTTTCCTCGTCGTTGGGGGCGGGAACAACCTTCAGAGATACAGGCAGATGGCGCAGGATTGGGGGCTTTCGGACAAGTTTTTGCTCGTTGGCTCGGTGCCGTCCACAGAGGTCCCGAGCTATATTGCTGCGTCTGATGTCTGCGTGGCGCCCTATGCTCCCTCCGCCAACTTCTATCTTTCGCCGATGAAGATTCGGGAATATGTGGCCATGCGCAAGCCAATAGTCGCATCTGATGTGCCTCAGATAGCCAAGACCATTCGTGATAACGTGGATGGTCTTCTTGCCAGGCCCGGGGATGAAAAGGACCTCGCAAGCAAGATCGCTGTCATGCTTGATGACGCTGCACTCAGAGACCGTCTAGCCCGCACAGGCCATGAGCGCTGGGCAGGCAAGCTCTCCTGGCTCAACTGTGCACGCAGGGTCCTTGACGCAATGAAAGGCAAGGTTGGGGGATAGAGACGTGGCGCTTCTCCAGACATCGAGCCTGTATCGGTCGATGGAGGTGCTGCTCGACTTCTTCCTCGTGGTGCTAGTGGTCATCTTGCCCTTTGAGAAACGCACCGCGATGATCGTCAACACCGGGCTTTATGGTGCTCTGGGGCTGATTGTCATCCTAGCTCTCGCTCGCCGAACAAACATAAGAATACGCACCCCACTGGACCTGCCGATTTTTGCACTCGTCCTGGTTGCGGTTGTCAGCACACTTTTCAGCGTCGACCCGCTAGTGTCACTGAAGTCAATTCACAGGACGTTGATACAGTTCCTCCTGGTATATTACCTGGTGATCTATGCCGCCAACAGCATGCAAAGGGTCAAATTGCTCGCATTTGCATTCGTGGCTGGCTCTGTGCCCGTCTCCATCTATGGCATATTCACCTTCTTCTCCAAGGAGGGCCTGCTTGACGGGCGCGTCCACTCCACGTTCTACCATCCCACGCGCCTGGCAAACTACCTGGTCTTCGTTGTGGCAATCAGCCTGTTGCTGGAGGCGCACTATCGCTCGCGAAAGGCTCTCCAAGTGGGCTTTTCCATCGTGTTTGCCCTGGCTTCCCTCTGCCTTGTTGGGACGGCTTCACGAGGCGCAACGTTGGGCCTTCTGCTTGGTTTTCTCATCGTCTTTGGGCCTCGGAAGAGATGGCTGTGGCTTATGCTTGCGGTGATAGTTGCTGCTTCAATCGCCATCGTCCCCTTTCAAAGCAAACATCTTCACTTCATAAAGGTGGCCGAGTGTTTCTCCAAGAGAATCGATGTGAATATGCTCTTGGGCGAGCGAAGGCTCCTGTGGCAAAGCGGGATGAGAATGATCAAGGACCATCCTGTCATCGGGATTGGGTATGGCAAGACGTTTAATCTGCTCTATAAATCGGCCTATGCTCCAAGAGGCGCGACCCAGGACCATTCATCAGCGCACAACATCTTTCTTGAGTTCGCTCTGGAGATGGGGCCGCTGGGCCTTACGGTATTTCTCTGGTTGCACATTATGATCTTTGTCTCGGGGTTCAGGCTCGTTCGACGTCGTCTGCGGCCGAACACATTTGCACGGGCGCTCGCTGCCGGAATACTGATAGGCCTGATTGGCGTTACGTTCAACGGGCTGGCCAACTATTTCTACAAGGATAGGCTGATACTTATCTACTGGTTGTTCGTGGGCATTATCTTCAGTCTGAATCGAATGGCTTCCCGAGACCACGTTGCAGGGCCTGCGTCCCTGAAGGGCAGCGCGGTTTGATCCGCACAAAAGAGGACATCGGGACGCGCGCATCAGCGCCCGCATCCGGAGGCAAGATGAAATATGGCTAAGCCGCAGGCGGCCCTACTTTTTGGAAGTGGGTCTCGGCTTTGATTCTTTGAGCATTTTCTCCGCTAGGGCTACCTCGGTTTTGCTGCCTATGTAGATTGGGCACCTGTCCTGGATGCTCTCGGGCT
>QMNL01000270.1 GCA_003647755.1 Candidatus Coatesiibacteriota bacterium | reverse complement strand
TGATCGCACCGGTGCCCGCCAAAAACATCCGCGGACACCATAATCACAACATAGAGATATTATGAACAAAATCCCTAGATTAACGGGAGCGAAGTGCATAGCCCAGTCTGATTATTGGGGCGCAGCCCCAATCAACCAGGGCGGTAGGCCTATCGCTCAATCCGCCTCTAGGGGTTACACCCGTTTACGCAAGCTCAGCGACCTGTGCTAAACTCCCCTCAAAATGTACAACGACAGCAAAACTGAGACGTTCTGCCAATTTGGGTTTCTCGCGGCCCTCTCGTTTGTGCTGCTGGTGTCGCCGCTTGCGAGGGTGCAGAATGACCCGCTGGGCCTGGTCAAGTGGTTCGTGGCCTGCCTGGGCGCGTTCGCCATGCTTGCGTTCTTGGTCTCAACGTGGGGCGCAGCAGGACGCATCCGCATCTACTCGTCCCCCCTCTTGCTCCCCCTCCTGCTTATGGTCTGCCTCTCGGCAGTCTCGCTCATCTGGACTGCGCCTCGTTTCCAAAGCGATATCAGGATGCGGCGCATCCTTCTCTCGTGGGCTCCTTTCTTTCTTTGTCTGCTTGCCCCAATCTCGCAACGGATGAGGCGCATCGCGGCACTGTCGCTCGTCGCGGGCGTGTCGATCTGCTCAGCAATTGGAGCAAGCCAGTTCTTCGGCCTCTTTCGGACCTCGTGGTCCAAACTGCCCTGGGAGCACGAGCTGGGCAAGCGCGTCTTCTCAACGATGTGGAACCCGAATTTCCTCGCTGGCCTTCTGATACTCACCCTGCCGGTCATCTTGGCCCTCGCCAGAACATCAACGAGGCAGTTGTTCAAGATCACGCTCATCTCGCTTTATTACCTGAACTTCCTGTGCCTTGTATTCACGAACTCATGGGGCGGCTGGGCTGGCTGGGTGGCATCGCTCATCTTCCTGGTTGTCGCAGGCAGATGGCGGACCGCGCGCACCCAACCGAGAACCGCGGGTAATCACACCGGCGGTTGGGCCGCGCAAAGGTTCGTCCTGATCGTCCTGTGCGCCGCGACCGTGGCCATCTTCTTCGCATTTAAGGGCAAGACCGTTGCCGGGAGCACGGTCGGCGCCTCGGAGCGGGTCAAGATGTGGCGAAGCGCGATGATGGTCATAAGACGACACCCGTTCGGCGTGGGCGTCGGCAACTTCGCCGTTTTCGAGAACAAGTTCGAGCACCTCTTCATAAAACCCACCCAAGCTGCGCCGGCGGACTACTACCAGGACAGGGACAGCTTGCTGCACAACTCACTGTACTGCCACAATGAGTTCCTTGAGACTGCCCTTGAAACCGGCGTTGTTGGCCTGGTCCTCCTTCTCTGGCTGATGCTAACCGTCGGCCGCATACCGTTTGGAAGGGGGAAGGCTCGGATGAAGTCAAAAGACCGGCATGACCCGCGACCTTCGGGCAGCGCGAACCGTCATCGCGAGGCAGCTCCGCGCTATGCGCGCGGCCCGCACCTCGCGGATGGCAGCCTCATGATCACGGCCGTCGCGGCTGGCGCTACAGCTGTCTTCGTCCAGAGCATCGTCAGCTACCCCCTCAGGGTGCCGACCACCGTTACGTCCCTCGCTGCCCTCCTCGGGCTCTTCACGCCCCGATCAAAGTGGTTCGAGCTGGAGTTTAGCGCTCCCAAAGCGCTCAAGTTCACCGTGCTCGGCGCCGCTATAATCGGCGCGACATTCGCCTGCCTGCACGGCTACCGACCGCTTGAGGCCGAGTCTCACTACGTCAAGGGGATGCAATATCTCCTCTCAAAGAAAGATTACGCCGCAGCCAGTGCCGAGTATAGGAAGGCCATCGCCCTCGGCCTCCCTCGCTTCGACATCTACTTCTGGCTTGGCGAGGCGCAGCTCAAGGTGGGACGGAATGAGCGTGCCCTCGAGACCTATCGCCGCGCTCTCGAGATTCAGCCCTACCACGAGTATTCATATTTTGGCATTGCCGAGGCGCTGCGCGGGCTTGGGCGAACTGATGAGGCCATCGGCAACTATGAGAAGTCGATCGAGTACGAGCCTAGGTTCCTCGACGCCTATCTGCACCTGGCGAAGCTCTATCGCTCGCGGGGCGAACCCAGGAAGGCTGTCGAGACGCTCGGCGCCGGGCTGAAGTATTTTCCGAAAGCCCGCGAGATGAAGTTGGACAGGGCCATCGCATTAGTGCAGCTCGGGCAGATCACGAAGGCGCGGAGCGACCTGCAAAAGCTGCTAAAAGGCAATCCCAACGACGCAGTGGTTGGCTACGATCTCGGCATTTTGGCTCACGCTGAAGATGGCAAGGGCCTGCGAAAGCCATCGGCGCTAGCCGATAGCATGATCGACTCGCAATCCGCCAAATGGGTTATCACTGTTGCCAGGATGGGCGCCGTCTTCCTCCACGAGCGAAAGTTCGAGGCGGCGAGGCGGGAGTTCGAGGTGATCCTCAATCGCTTCCCCGGCTACCCGCCGGCGCTTGCGAACATCGGCACGACCTACTTCATCTCCGGCGACGCTGCCCGTGCGGAGGTCTTCTTCTTGCGCGCGGTCCGGCTTGCGCCGGGCCGCTACTCGTATCGTGCGGCTTTGGCGGAGATTTACGCGAGCCAGGGGAGGTTTCAAGCAGCCGAGGAACAGCTTCTCAAGGCGCATCAGATCGCCCCCGACAACAAGGACATCCAGAAGCGCCTTCTCTGGCTCCGTCGCCAGAGAGGGAAGGGTGCCCGGTGAGATTCTGGCCGCGGTGCAGCGTGGCGGAGTCCGTCCGACAAGTTGCCGCAAACTGGCAAGGAGGGGCTTGCCCCGTCCCACGTGCCCTTAAATAAAAGGGGGCAGCAGGGGGGCGTCAGACCGTCAGTTGCCCTTAAAGCCCTTGAACATCTCCTGCATCTCGTGCATGTCCATCCTCCTCGCAGGCTCCAGCTTGTTCGGATCGAACAGGTCGTCGGACAGGCCGACGTTCGTCTTGACGCTCTTGATGATTATCTTGCTGAAGAGCACGCCTCCTACGAAAGTCTCCTGCAGAAACGGCATGATGGAATCTCCGTGAACCTTCCGAAAGTCCGAGAAGCGCATCTCCGCCGGCTTGTCCATCAGCTGCAACTTGCCCTTGAGAACCTGGTAACTCTTGACGTCAACCCAGACCTTCGAGAACGGCAGCGATTCGTCATCTGGCCCGGCCTGCTTCACATCGATCACCCAGGCCTGTCGGCCGCCAACTTTCTCCTTCCCAACGAGCCGAACACGGTCCTTCAGCTTGTCCGACCATTTAATCCGCGGCGTCGCGTTCTTCACATTGCTTTGCTTCACACGCCTCTTGCCCACAAAGGGGCTCACCGTCCAAGTCTCCTTCCCGTCGAAGACCACCACGGTCGTCATCTTCGGCATCTGGCCCCCGCCAGCATTGTCCAACGATGTCATCTCCACGCGGTATTTCTCGCCCTTCCGCATCGTTTTCACCGTTGAGGTAACCGCTTGCCCGCCCTGAACGATGATCATCTTCTGGTCGATCTGCATGTCCCTGACAGACGACATCAATTTGTCATACCTGCCCGACACCCTTTTGAGAATCTCGGCCGCAGTCATGCTCATCGCAGAACCGCAAAGCCCAAAGCTCACCGCAACAGCCACAACAAAGCTCACAACATAGCGCCCTGTTGGTCTCATAGCACAGCTCCTTTCAGATTAAGTTACAGCTCAACAGCACCCACTATATTACACTGAACGGAAGGCCTCCAGCCACACCGACTGCCCCAATAATCAGATTGACGCAGATGGTTCTAGCCTTTTTGGAGTGCGGCGGCTTGACGCGACATCGGTCCTATGTCAATCATCGTTGCAGCAATCGCCTTTCGGAAAGGGATGAAACTGTCTATTGGAGCGCGGTGTCAAGCCACCGCAAATGAAAGCGGCGTCAAGCCGCCGCACTCCAAACTCACCCAACGGGTGCAACTTACAGACCGAT
>QMNL01000269.1 GCA_003647755.1 Candidatus Coatesiibacteriota bacterium | reverse complement strand
TTGGCGTTGATCCGTAGGTTGTACCTACGGCTACTCACGTTCATCCCCTTACGGGGATGCAGGAAGGACGCCTTCAGTTGAGCAGGCCCGGGCACGATTGGGGAAACTCCTCAGGCGAGCTTCTTGATTTCCGGAACTTACGCAGCGGGAGGTTGGTGTCTTGGTGGCCAAGGCTCTGGACTCGCCCGGCTGCTCTAGAAAATATAAGAAATAGCGTTAGATAGGCACTGTTATCTCTATCTACACTTTAGGTTACAGCTGCGGCCGCTCGAGAACCTTTCAGGACCTTTCGCAGGAAACGCCCAGTATGTGAGTTGGCGTTTTGGGCGACCTCCTCTGGAGTGCCGGTCGCCACCACGTAGCCGCCATCATCACCGCCCTCGGGACCGAGGTCGATGATGTAGTCCGCCGATTTGATCACGTCCAGGTTGTGCTCGATGATTACGACGGTGTTGCCGGCATCGACGAGCCGGCCCAAGACGTCCAGCAGCTTGTGGATGTCCGCAAAGTGCAGGCCAGTCGTCGGCTCATCCAGAGTGTAGAGCGTGTGGCCGGTGGCCCGCTTGGAGAGCTCCTTAGCGAGTTTCACTCTCTGCGCCTCGCCCCCTGAAAGGGTGGTTGCAGGTTGCCCAAGCCTGATGTAACCCAGCCCCACGTCGCTCAGCGTCTGGAACTTCTCCCTGAGTCGCGGGATGTTCTCGAAGAATTTCAGCGCCTCATCTACGGACATATCGAGAACTTCGGCGATATCGCGGCCCTTGTAGCGGACCTCGAGCGTGTCGCGATTGAAACGCCTGCCGCCGCACGCATCACATTTGACGTAAACGTCCGGCAAAAAGTGCATCTCGATCTTGATCTGCCCGCCCCCAGCGCAGGTTTCGCACCGGCCTCCCCTGACGTTGAAGCTGAACCTTCCCGCTTTGTAACCTCACTTTCGCGCCTCGACCGTCGAGGCGAACAACCCTCTGATCTCGTCAAACGCTTTGGTATAGGTCGCTGCGTTTGAACGAGGCGTTCGTCCGATCGGGGACTGGTCGATCTCGATGACCTTGTCGATGTTCTCCGCGCCGCGAAGCTCGTCGTGCTCGCCAGGGACATCGTGCGAGCGGTAGATTTGCCTTGAAAGCGCTGGGTATAGCGTCTCATCGACCAGCGAGCTCTTGCCCGACCCGGACACGCCCGTTACACAGCAAAATACGCCCAACGGGATATCGACTCTGATGTTCTTCAGGTTGTTGTGCCGTGCGCCCACTATCGTGATGAACTTGCCGCTGGGCTTCCTCCTCCTTTGGGGCACAGGAATCACGCGCCGTCCAGAGAGGTAGTCACCAGTCAGGGACTTCTTACATCGCGAGACCTCCTCGGCCGTGCCAGTGCAGACCAAATGGCCACCGTTCTCGCCCGCACCCGGCCCGAGGTCGATGACGTGATCAGCGGTTCTTATCGTCTCCTCGTCGTGCTCGACGACTACAACCGTGTTTCCCAGGTCCCTGAGCTCGCAGAGCGTCTCAAGGAGGCGCCGATTATCGCGCTGGTGCAGGCCGACGCTGGGCTCATCCAGAACGTAGAGCACGCCAACGAGGCTTGAGCCGATCTGCGTGGCCAGGTGGATCCTCTGCGCCTCGCCTCCGGAGAGGCTTGATGATGGTCTGTCGAGGGTGATGTAACCCAAACCGACCTCCCTCAGAAAGCCCAGTCGCGCCACGATCTCCTTCAGTATGCGGCCTGCTATCTTCTCATCTCGCTCCGGCAGCGCGAGCTCGCCGAAGAAGTCCGCCGCCGCGTCAACGCTTTTTTCCACCACTTGATTTATGCTCAGCCCCCCTACCTTGACCGCGAGCGACTCGGGGCGCAATCTCGCCCCGCCGCAGTCAGGACACGGGATCGTTGTCATGTAGCGCGAGATAGTCTCCCGGACAGCCTCAGACGCGGTCTCTCGGTATCGGCGGTAGAGGTTGTTCAGAACTCCCTCGAATCTCTTGGTCGTGCCCCACTCCAGGGCTCCGCCCTTGAACTTGAACTTGATCTTGTCCCTGCCAGAGCCGTAAAGGATAACATCCTTGATCTCCTGCGGAAGGTCCCGATAAGGTGTGTTTGGATCGAAGCCGTAGTGTTCGGCCAACGTCCTGAATATCTGCAGCGTTATGGAGTTGTCATTACTGGCCCACGCCTCAATCGCTCCCTCAAGCAGTGATTTGGACTGGTCCGGCACGACCAGGTCCGGCGACACGGAGCGAACCACTCCAATCCCCGAACACTCCGGACACGCTCCGTAAGGGCTGTTGAACGAAAAGGACCGAGGCTGAAGCTCCTGGTAGCTGATGCCGCAGTTAATGCAGGCCATCTTGCCGCTGAAGGTCCGCACCCCGAACCCAGCAAGCAGGCCTCGTCCGGGGGAAGTCTTAGAACGGGCGCCGGGTTTGACAGGCTTGCGCTGTTTGATGTGCCCACGCCTCCCGTCAACCCTACGAAGTCTGGCCGGCTGCTCCGAAAGCCAGGCAGGCCCTCCTTCCTGGCCCTGGACGGCGATTCGCACGAGCCCATCCCCGAGCTTCATCGCCAGCTCCACAGAATCGGTGAGCCTTCCCTTGTTCTTCGCCGCTACGGTCAGCCTATCGACTACCACGTCGATGTTGTGTTTCTTGTATTTCTCAACAACGATCTCCCCCGCCAGCTCACGTATTTCTCCATCGACCAGCACACGAACAAAGCCCTGCCTCGCTAAACTGGCAAGCAGCGCGGTATATTCCCCTTTTCGGCCTCGCACAACGGGCGCAAGGACATAGAACTTGGCCCCTTGCGGCATATCAAGCACCGTATCGACTATCTGCTGCACCGACTGCGATTCTATTCTCCGGCCGCACCTGTAACAGTATGGGACGCCAACGCGGGCGTAAAGCAGCCTGAGGTAATCGTAGATCTCCGTGACGGTGCCCACCGTGGAGCGAGGGTTCTTGCTGACCGGCCGCTGCTCGATCGAGATGGCGGGCGAGAGTCCTTCGATGTAATCGACATCGGGCTTGTCCATTTGCTCGAGAAACTGCCTTGCGTAGGCCGAAAGCGACTCAACGTAGCGCCGCTGCCCCTCGGCGTAGAGCGTGTCGAACGCGAGCGACGACTTGCCCGAGCCCGACAGTCCCGTGATCACTACGAGCTTGTTCCGCGGGATCGACACGTCGATGTTCTTGAGGTTGTGCTCCCGCGCACCCTTTATGAATATCTGATCTTTTTGCACTGGCATTCCGTAGAGAGCATATTTCGTGCACGAACTTGAACAGCCAAGAGCATATAATAGGCGATGCCAATGTAGTCCGTGGTCATGCCGATCGCAAGGGGGGAAGTGTTTGAAGGGCCTCAAACGAGAGGTATCTCCCCAATCCCCTCGAGAAAGACCTGAAGCTGGGGCAAGATGTTGGTATTGCGCTTCTGGGGCCGACCTGGGGATGAACAATGCGAACAGCCGGAGGTGAGAGTCGCGGCCTCGGCCCCGAAAAGATCGGAGCCCAGCTCTCGGTCACGAAGCTATACCGAGTCGGAGTCACCCATCATCACGTGCCAAGCGCTTCGGGTCATGATCTGTTTCGCCAATGTGGGGTCCGGGGTCCAAGGTCTAAGGACAAAATGAACCAGAGATCTCCGTTTGAGGAAGCCGACCGTTCGCAGGCACGACAGGTAGCGAGAGTGCTTGACGCACCACGCACGGACAACGTCGCAGTGGTTCTTCACGGCGAAACGGATGGCGGTAAGTATGAGTTGAGATGCGATCAGGGGGCCATGGTTCTTGGCCAGGATGTCGGCGATGACGGCCTCCTTCACGCCTTGCTGATCTTGTCGTATCCGCAGCACGATGTATCCCACAAGTTGGCTTTTGCGCTCCGCTATGAATACATCGTAAACGGGCTTGAGCGGACTGAACTAGCGCCAGTTGAGATATTTCGCGTCGCGCACGACCGCGTTGC
>QMNL01000268.1 GCA_003647755.1 Candidatus Coatesiibacteriota bacterium | reverse complement strand
GGAGACCGTTGTGAGGGAGGTTTGAGATGAAAAGGGTACTTATTCAACGGCTTCAGAAAGGCGTCGCCAACCACTTGGGAAATAAGATTATGGCGGCCCTTGCTGATGGGTCGGATGAGCAGATCATCCGCATGACCAATTACTGGGAGCGGCTTGCGCTTGTGGATGAGCACAAGGCAGGGGCTCGCGGCCTTCGCGAGATAATTGAGAAGGGGCACCCCATAGGCAAGTGGCTCAAACGTTTGTCTGCCCAGGTGAATCCGGCGAGCAGGAAAGGTTTTGTGGGCAACGTGTTCATCAACTCGATGTTTGTTGGCGAGGAGAAGAGGCTTGCGTTCAGGGACCGAGAGGGGTTCCGGCCGCCTGATCTCATCGTTTTTAGCGTTACCTCGCGCTGCAACCTGAACTGTCGCGGCTGTTGGGCTAAGGAGTATCGAGGTAATCCTGACCTGTCATGGGACGTCATTGACAGGACCATCACGGAGGCGAAGGAGAAGTTCGGGCTTCACTTCTTTACCATAACGGGTGGGGAGCCTTTCATGCGTCCGGATATGCTTGACCTTTATGCTAAGCACAACGACTGCTGGTTCCTCATCTATACAAATGGCACTCTCATCACCAAAGATGTTGCCAGGCGGCTCGCCAAGCTCGGCAATACTGGGCCGATGCTGAGTGTTGAGGGTATGGAGGCTGAGACCGATGCCAGGAGGGGGAAGGGCATGTTCAAAAAGATTGAGAGAACCGCCAAGATGCTGAGGGATGAGGGCGTTGTGGTTGGCTTCTCCGTTACCGCGACGCGAAACAACGTTGAGGTGGTCTCCAGCGACGAGTTCATTGACACGATGCTTGATTGGGGAGCTCTGATAGGGTGGTATTTCCAGTATGTTCCGATCGGGGACAGGCCGGACACCAACCTGATGCTAACGCCTGAGCAACGTGATTATCTGCGGCGGAGAATAGACAAGCAGCGCGCTGCAAAGCCCGTTTTCCTGGCCGATTTCTGGAACGATGGTGCTGCTGTTGATGGCTGCATGGCTGGCGGGAAGCGATATCTGCACATCAACAACAATGGCGACATCGAGCCGTGCGTTTTCTGTCACTTCGCGGTGGACAACATCTATGACACCACTGTAACCGAGGCGCTCAAGAGCCCGTTCTTCCGGGCGATCCGCGAGCGCATCCCCTACGATGGCAACATGCTCAGATGCTGCATGCTGTTCGATCGGCCGCAGGTCTTCAGAGAGCACTACCGCAGGTTCCATCCGAGGCCGACGCACAAAGGGGCAGAGTCGCTCGTTACAGACCTTGCCGAAGCTCTCGACAGGAACCGAGACGGCGTCGCGGCGATACTTGATAAGGCCTGGGCGGAGGGCGACTGGCAGCACATCCTTTCTGGCAAGATTGAAAAGGAGGAGCGTCAGCGGAGGGCTGCCGAGGACCGTGCCATTGCAGCAGCTGCCGCTGGGTCTGGCGCAGGCGCTCAAGCGGCGGCTGGCTGATCGTTTTTCGCATCAGTTCGTCTTCTGCCTCGTTCGGGGGATAACGTCGCGGGGCCGGGCGAGCGGCGGGGCTGGTGTGTGGGCTGCTTTAGCGATCAGCTTCGCCTGGGGCTGATGGCGAAGGCTTTTTACGCGAAGTTCAACGGGGCGCTAGGCATAGGGTGAGCCAGCGCCCCTAGCCCGAAGTGATAATCGGGATGGCCTCTCCGCATCTCTTGCACTTGCCGTCAGAAAGGCCCACAACCTTCACGGTGTAGCCGACTCTATCGACCAGCAAGTTGCCGCAGCTGGGACAATAGGTGCAATTCAGATTGTCGTCGATGATGTTTCCGACATACACGAACTTAAGCTTCTGTCTCGCCATGTCGTAGGCCTCAACGAGCGTCCTCATTGGCGTTGGCGGCCTGGCCATCTTGTAGCGTGGGAAATATCGCGAGAAGTGAAGCGGTGTGCCCGGCCCCAGGTTCTCGCAAACCCAGTCAACCAGTTTGCGAATCTGCTCCGGGCTGTCGTTCAAGCCCGAAATCAGGAGGTTGGTTATCTCAAGGGCCACCGCATCCTTCACCTGCCTTGCGAAATCCAAGACTGGCTGAAGCCTTGCGCCACAGACCTTGCGGTAGAACTCGTCATCCATCGACTTGATGTCGAGATTGATAGCATCGATGAGGGGCAACAGCATGGCCATAGGCTCGGGGTTGATAAAGCCGTTCGTCACGAGCGTCGTCTTCAGTCCATAGTCTCTTGCGAGCTTTGACGTTTCCAGCAAATACTCAAACCACATCAACGGCTCGGTATAGGTGAAGCTCAGCCCGATACAACGCCGACTGCTTTTCGCGAACTCGACCGCGGCCTGCGGGGTCAAGCGAGAGGTCGGGACCCGCGTCTGAGATATCTCCCAGTTCTGGCAAAACTGGCAGCTGAAGTTACAGGCGTTAGGCCCGATCGAGAGCAAATAGCTGCCCGGATAAAAGTGATAGAGCGGTTTCTTTTCGATGGGGTCGTTATTCAGAGCGATCGTCTCCGAGTAGGTCGAGGCATACAAGGTCCCGCCTCTGTTCTCCCTTCCCCGACATATACCCACCTTGCCATCAGCAATTTGGCAGTAGTGGGGACATAAGTTGCACCGAACCCGCCCACCATCGAGTCTCTCGTAGAACATCGCCTCTTTCGGTTGGTTATCCATCATGCTCCCTGCTCATCAGCATAGTCTCTCTGGTGCCTCTCGAACTTGGAGAGCGCATCCTCACCTCTTTTGGCTGACATCTCACACAAAGCTCGCAGCTTGAGATAGAGCCCATCATCGCGGTTCAGGCCAGCAACGCTTTCCAGAGCCCCTGCGAAACAGTTCTTCGCAATATCCATCGTCGTACGCAGGGCTCCAGATTCAAGCACCATGCGCCTCACTCGCGCTGCTTCTGCCCGCTCCAGTGTTTCGCCCGGCCCTCCTGCCCGGCCCAACTCACGCTCAGTTGCATACCCACGGCCCAGGGTATCAGCAGACAACATCGCATCACTAGCATCTCTCAAGGCCAGAATAGTCGGCAGCGTAACGACGCCATGCAATAGGTCTTGACCAGAAGGCTTCCCCATCGAGCCAGCATCTCCCACAAAATCCAGGAGATCGTCGACTATCTGAAAGCCCTGCCCGAACAGCCGCCCAAACCTCGAAAGGGCATCACACTCCCCGTCACAATCCCCGTGAATGTGCGAGCCCAACCAGCACGATGCCGCGAACAACTCCGCCGTCTTCATGTTGGTTATATTCATGTATTCCTCTTCGGTGAGCGAGAAGTTGAACAGGTTCGCCTGCTCCGCCAGCTCGCCCTTCACACAGGTCCCAATTGCCTTGAGCAGGCGCTCAAGAGCCCGGAACTCGCCCATTTGAGCCAACATGTTAAAAGATTTCGCGAAAAGATAATCACCAAAGAGAATCGATGCTCTGTTCCCCACAAGCCTCGCGGCAGTGGGCCGCTGGCGCCTCACGCTCGACTGGTCTATCACGTCATCATGCAGAAGTGTAGCCGTGTGGAGCATCTCCAGGGCGCTTGCGATCAGCACGCCTCGGCTCTGCTCCGCCCGCTCGTGGTTTTTGCCGATAAGCAGAAGAAGCCCCGGCCTGAGCAGCTTTCCCGGCGTCTGGATCGCGGCTAAAAGCCCTTGCCCGTTCGGAAGTTCCTCGGCTCGCAAGAGGTTGTGGAATTCCTCTCGGACACGTTCAAGCTCGTTCGAAACATCACCGAACACGCTGCGCCGTGTTACGTCCGTTTCCATTGAATGCACTTCCTTCATGATTCACTCCCCCTTACCCACCTGAACTTACGACTTTTCAGTTGATGGGTCAACTGTGGAACGCTGCCCGAATAATCAGATTGACGCAGATGGTTGTAGCGCTTTGGAGTGCGGCGGCTCGACGCCGCTTTTTCTCGTCGCGGCTTGACGCGACATCGGTCCTATGTCAATCAT
>QMNL01000267.1 GCA_003647755.1 Candidatus Coatesiibacteriota bacterium | reverse complement strand
CCCTGTGGGTGAGCGACATCAGCTCGTTCTTGCTGGCAGCGTCTTCGGGATAAGTTGCCAACCCTATGCTTACCGTGATATTGTTCCCGAGTTCTCCGGCGCACTCGAAGTTGTGTTTCTCGATCTTTTCTCTGACTCGGTTGGCCATCGCAGCGCCTTGCTTGGCAGAGAGGTTCGGCAAGAGCGCACCAAATCTGTCCGCGGTGTATCTCGCCAGGATATCGATGGACCTGACGGTCCCCCGGAGGAGCCTCGCTACATCTTGAATTAGATCTGTCCCGACATCGTGGCCGAGTTGTTCGCAGAGGGCATAGTAGTTGTCGATGTCGATCATCACGAATGTAACGGGCGTGCCATACCTTGAACTTCGCTCGGTCTCCCTGTTCATTATCACGTCGAGGTGATTGCTGTTGTAAAGCCCCGTCAAAGGGTCCCTGACCGAAAGGGATTTGCTCTCATTCTCGAGCTGCGCATTGGCCACGGCCACAGCGGCCCAATCCACGAAGGGGGAGATGGCTTCCAGGTCCGCATCGGAATAGTCTGTGTCCTCTGTCCTATTTATCAGCTGCAGCACTCCAACTACCCTGCCACCAAAAACTAGGGGCGCACATAGCATTGACCGAGGCTTAATTTCCACTATTGTCTCAATTGCAGGGTCGTAGTGCTTGTTTTTTCTGACGTTCTCAACCACCATCGGGGTCTTGTGCGTAGCGGCCCAACCGACGACGCCTCGCGAAGGCTCGAAGCGAGGCGCTGGGTCGTCCTGAACTTTACCCGCCACGATCTTGAAGACCAGATCGTTGGTTACGGGTTCCACGAAGGCCACGTTCCAGCACTCAGACGGGACAATTTTGCGTAGTTGTTGGAACAGACTGACCAACTTCTCTTGAATCGGCAGCTCCCCGGCCAGGATGCGGCCGCATTGTGCATATATCTCGAGCTCCGTTTCTCTCGCCCGGAATCGCTCCTGTATTCTCGCTGCTGTGGACTTAACCGCCCACGCCGAGAGGAGTCGTTTGACGAGTATGAGGAATTCATCGTTCTGGTAAGGTTTGTTCAGGTAGTAAAACTCCTTGAACCTCAGAACGGGCTTCAGCTGTCTGTAAGTTGATTCCGCCGACATAACTATCACCGGCATTTCTTGCACGTAGTTCTGTAGGCGTTCGATAAGGTCAAGTATAAATGGGTTTATCGTAACGATATCGATCAGGATGAGGCCGATATTGCCTCGTTTCAGTTTGAAGAAGATATCCTCAGCATCGGTGATGAACTCCACACCTATACCTGTTTCCCTGAGTATATCGATGACGGCGTTGCCCGGGAACATCGGGTCGCTTATCAGCGCCGCCTTTGCTTCAATTGGTTCGTAACCCACGCTAAGTCTCCCTGTTTGTTGATTTTTGATATTGTCATATTTACATGCGATCCAGTAAAAGTCAATACTTTTTAGACACGACGTTGAATGAGGCATTTATTGAGTGTAAAGTTGAGGAAAGGGTGGCCTTATGTAAAGGCGTCGGAGATTGGATAAACAGATGAGGAGGCTTTCAGGAAAACTTCCTCTTGACTGGAGTTGCACAGAACAGTAAATTGCGGCTGAGAATGTTTCGTATGACATAGTTGGGCTGTGCCAACATGGGCGGTTGTAATTGGGATGCTGTTAAGGTTGCAGGGCGAAAAAAGCATTGACAGGGCTGGAGTCGTTGTTGTATTCTCTGCGACCAATGGAATATCTCTGGCTGCTAGACTGTTTGACGATATAGTGTATTTAAGGCCAATTTCGTTGCTGTTATGACTAAATTATCTGAAGTAGTCAGTCGATAAGGAACTCAAGCAATTATCATTCTTGTTTAGGAAGACTTGTATTAGTAGTATTCGAACTAGTCTTCTACACTGAGGTAAACTTTTTTGCTAAAGGGGATGTTCCTTTTGGTAATTTGTTGTGTGAGGGATTGGCATTATTGTGAATCGAAAGGATAGGAGGCAAACATGAATCGAGGCTCAAGCAAGCTCTATTTGCTGATTGCTGTTGCCGTAATGGTGTTCTGCGCTACAGTGGGTGCGCGAGCGGCAATTCCTCTGGAGACCACCCCATCGTGGCACTCCACAGATGAGATCCGCACCTATGATCTTGAATGGTATTTTGCTACTCAGGGTAGCGTTTATCCGGACCTGTATGCGGCGAACATAGATGGACCGGTATATGTCTATACCAACTCCAAGACCGATCCGATAACGATCAGCACGACGCCCGCAACGGTGTCCGCGGTCAGTGAGAACGCCATTGACATCGATTTTGGCGACTTCAATAACGATAGCTACAACGACATGGCGTTGGTTCTCGACAACGGCCTAGTCGAGGTTTATCGTGCCACGACGGGCACCATCTCAACGGACTGGACGTTGGTCTGGTGGTCGTGCCAGGTCCCGACGGCAAACACCGTCAAGGCCATCTGGTCTGATGTGAACGCGGACGGCTTCGCGGATTTGATCACCATTGGCGACCCCGACTACGTGAAGGTCTATTACTCCAATGGAACAGGCGATTTTAGGGCTGATACAGGGTGCGATGACTATCCGGACTGGGAGACTCCGTGCACATACCGCGCACTTAGCATCGACGTCGGTGATGTGAACGGCGACCTTTACTACGATTTTGTGATCGGCACCGGGGATGGAGACCCGATCTATTTGTTCATGTTCGATCCTAACCTGGGCTCCAGCGGACACTACATCCCCGATCCTGTCTGGCAATCGACGGGAACTCCTATCACGAGGGGCGTGTTGCTGCGCGATTTTGACAAGGATGGCCAGCTGGACCTCGCCGCTGGCAATGTGGGCGACCCATCCTGGATATTCGTCAACACCGGCGCCGACCCGTGGTTCGCGACAACGCCTGACTGGCAGTCGCAGCCCGCAAACGATACCTACGACATCTGCGCGTGCGATTTCGACGTGGACACTGGGAGCGCGCCACAGGCCGATTTGGACCTCGCAGAGGGCAACTTTGCGCAGGCAGATGTGATCTACGTCAACAACACAACGACCAACGGCGTTCTCAATATGGCGACGACGCCGACCTGGACGTCTGACTTCGCCACCGGCGAGACGCTGTCGTTGGCGTGCGCTGACATCGGCGAGGACCTCACCGCGACGGACCCGACTGTTGATCCCGAGCTAGCTGCCGGTGACTGGGATCAATTTAATGTTATATATATCAACTTCTCTGAGCTTGGGCCTTATCTTGATAACCAGATTCCGGCCGAGGATGAGCAGTGCGTCCACCTAGACGCGGACGGCAGATTGCCCGACTGCGGGACCTGCTCAACCATAGCTAATATCTATTTCCAGGTTTGGGCCTCGGCGCCCGGCGCCTCGATTACTTCGATACGGGTGTTTGTGGATGCCACTACGAGCACGATGCAGGAGGTTACTGCGAGCGTTGCGACGAATGCGGTTACTTATGACGGCATCTACGGGCGGTTCTGGGAGGCCTGTTACTACGATCCTACGGTCTGGAACCCCGGAGACATGGTTTACGTGCGCGTCAACGCCACGGACAGTAACCTGGGGTTCAAGTCGATGACCTACAGCTTCCACGTCGCCGAGCTGATCCACTACTACGAGTCCGATCCTCTCGATGGTGCGGTCATTGCGCCGACGGATACGTTCTGGTACACGCTGGCTGATACGTGTTGCACGATCTCGACAGCGCACAGCTGGCTTGAGTGGAACGGCCCGCTGGGGGCGACATCCGCGTCGCTCAGCACATCAGCTGTTGTTGGTGGGTCAACGCTTTACACGATCGTCTGCCAGACGGAGGACGGCTATCCGCTAGGCCCGGGCTATTACACGTGGCGGTTTATCGGAGAGGATGACTGCGGCAGAGATTATGATTACACCATTCACTTCACGGTTGTGGGTCCGGTCTGGCCCGCGTTCCGTGGCCCTGGCTGGCCTGGTT
>QMNL01000266.1 GCA_003647755.1 Candidatus Coatesiibacteriota bacterium | reverse complement strand
TGTCTGTATTCCGATTGAATATCTTGTAATATCGCGATAAGTGACGATTTCTGACAATCATAGCCCCGGATGATCTCATCAACTTCACGTGCCATAATACATGAATCCTTTTCTGTTAAATGTTCTCTAACTCTGCAACCACATGCCCTCAGCCTATACCTGGCGACCGCATAATTAACACTCTTGGAGTATCTGTGTCAAGAGTAATCCGCGCCGAATCTTACTACGTGTTGTCTGGACGAAAGCGAGCTATCTCTTCTGATACCAGACGATTGCACCGGCCGCGGCCGCGACCAGAGGAAGCAGGACGATGGAGACAAACTTTATCACATTAAGGTCAAGGCTCGTCAAAACCATCTGCCCCAGATGCCTCGACTTGTGGGGGATTGACACGATCTCATCGCTCTGAGACAACCATTTGACCGCTGAAAGAAACAGCTGCGCATTGCCAAACTGGTCGATGAACCTGTTGGACGCGAAGTCGGCGTCTGCAATCGCAACGATCCGGGCATATCTTCCACGCAGTGCCTTTCTGGCCCTGCGCATTGCTGCCTCAAATCCCGGGTGCGACTGCAGGCCCGGTGTCCCCCTTCCTTCAGGCGCCAAGCTGCGGGCCTCGTCCTTCCCTGCCAGCTCAAGAGCACTGGCCGGCGCCTCAGCTGATACGGCCAAATAGAACGGGCCGAGAATTGGCTCCGAGCCTCGTTTGCTGTCCTCTGACATGACGTAGGAGGCGGCGCTGGAGAGGAGGATGCCCCTGATGTCCACCTCGGGCGAACGTGTCTTGAGCCGAGTGATTGGCGAGGCGCCGGGGAAGAAGACCCCCGCAAGACCTGTGGCGATCGGATGTCTCAGCCTGCCAGGCCTTGTAACAGCCGGCGTGCGAGGATCGTGAAAGACATTGCTTACTGGGTCTATTACCTCGCCGCCAAGCGTTTTTAGGCCCACTTCTGCGAGCAATTGCGAGATCGCAACAGGCATCTTGGGCTCGAGAAGAAACAACATCCTGCCGCCGTGCGAGAGGTAGTTTTCGAGCGCCCCCGTCTCCACTGGCAGAAAGTTCGCCTTGGGAGCTGCCAAGACCACAACCGACGCATTGGTGGGCACGCTCTCCCCGGAAGTGAGGTCAAGTGCAGCGGCGTCGAAGCCGTCAAAGCGCAGATACTGTGCGGCCTGGGAGAGGTCCGTCAGGGCCGAGCCAACGATCGACCGCTCACCGTGTCCCGAGAGGCAGTATATCGCCGGTCGAGAGTCACTTGTTACACGAACGATCAGACCTGTAACCGACTGTTCCCGCCAAGAGCTCGACCATTCCTCGCGGGACCCGCACCGAACCATGATCTTGCCCTGGGTATCTCGACCGTAGCGTGCCGCCTCAGTTGGGCTGAGTTCCGGGTCGATGATGCGTGTCTTGATTAGATCGGATGCGACGTCATATTGAGAAAGGAGGTCCCGAGCCTGCGTGATCCGAGGGTCGTCCGCGCGCAGGAAACCGATCATTTCGATGTTCTTGTTGAGCTTGGCGATAACGCTCTGTGAGAATCGGGAGAGCGTGAAGGTCTCATTGACGGTAAGGTCGAGAACTGTTCTGTGCTGCTCGAAAATGGCGAAGGCAAGCACCACGATCGCCGCGGCAGAGACTATGTCCAACGTGAAAGACAAGGCCCCTGCGGCTATGACTTTTTTGAAAGATCGTGCGATCGATTCGCGCCTCGACAGTGCCGCCAGTCCTGCGAAGACGCAAGCTGCCGCGAGGTAGAGCTTGGCCGAGAAGACGAATTGAAGGAAAAAAAGATAGATCATGAGGGCTACGAATCCACAGAGGACAGCAAGGATAGGAGAGACCTTGCCAAGCGATCTGAGGAGTGTTTTTCCGGCCGTCATATTCGTTGCCTGAGCCGCAGGATTCTGGTTGTCAAGAAGAGAAAAAAGAGGATGCCAAGCGCGAAATAGGCAACGTCGGACGTGTCCAGCACCCCCTTGGCGAAGCCACTAAAGTGGGTGAAGGGTGAGAGGGCAGCGGCGAGTGGGAACGTCTTGCCGCCGGGCAATAACAGGAGAGCGAGGAGAAGCCCAACGCCGGCCACGCTGGCAAGGGCTGTATTTCGGGTCAGGGAAGATGCAAAAAGGCCGACTGAACAGAAGAAGGAACCGGCCAGGAACAGGCCGAGATACCCCGCCAGGACAGCACCCATGTCCGGGGTTCCATAGTGCAGAAGCAAAAGCGGGAGGTCGCAGGTGCAGACCAACATGATGATGACCATACATAGGCAGAAGAGGAACTTACCCAGGACAATCTGTAGCGGCGTGATCGGGGATACCCGCAGCAGATCGGACGTGCCCGAAGCGAACTCTCCTGCGAGAAGTCGCATGGTTATCGCTGGCGAGGTCAGGAGAAGGACAACGGAGACTATCTGGAACACTGGCCTCATGCTTGATGTCCTGAACTGATTGACCCAGTAGAAGAAGGCGACGCCGGAGACAGCCAGGAATGCTGATAGGATTATGTAACCCATCATGGCGCCGAAGTATGCCCTGAGCTCCTTTCCACATATCAGGGTTATCTTCCACATTCGGTCGCCTCTATGGATCTAGTCTGGGCGGCCAATCCCCACGGGCCAGGCGAGCGATCAGCCAACACCAAACTCCATCAGCCAGACCTGTTCGAGCCTCTTGAAGCCTATCGATTCCAGGAGAGCCTGTGGCCCATAGTTTTCCTGCAAACAGCAAGCCGTTATGTGTTGGGTCTTGTTGGTCAATAGACTGATCTGCTGCGCCAGCAACGCCCTAGCACAACCCATGCGCCGGTAGTTTGTGTGCGTAACAGCGTGTCCGAGCTCCGTTACCCAGGGTGTTGAGAAATGCACCCCCGCGACGCCGACCAAGCTCTCGCCGCTGAAGACCCCGACCCACGGGCCAAGTGTCAATACCTTCGGGCTGAACGCAACAAGGGGCACCTCGCTGTAAAGCGCCGAGATAGCGGCAACGTCCCCCGTGGAGAGCTCCCTAACCTCAAGCCCCTCCGCAAGCTGGGACTCAAAATTGGCATGGCTTGCCTCCGGCCCCAGCTCATATCTGAACTCTGGCACCTCCCACTTAACGTAGGAGACCGACTTGATCAGCTCACGCTGGCTGTGCGACGCGAGGCAGTAAAACGACCCTGATTCGGATTGCGGTAAATCGAGAGCATTCGTCATGAGATCGATGAACGTTCCGGCGGGCATGTCCGAAAATGCTATCGTAGTAAGCGGGAGATGGTGGGTTACTGCAAGGACGCCGCGGAGCCTTCCGTGTTTTCCAAGCGAGACAAAGATGTCGCAGCTGGAGCGAAGCTGCGTGAGGTCTGCCAAGAGAATGGGATTGGACAAGGGGTCGCTCTTCAGCTTCTCGACCAGGTCGTTCAGAGCCTGTTGTTCTGTCTCTGAGAGTCTCATGGCTTCTCTTCTGTGTAATATCCTGAAAGTGCCATTTTTATGACCCAGGCCAAGTGCCCTCTGTCAGACCCAAGCTGGTTCACGATGCTGGCCTCGCACGGTCCTTCGCCCACGCCCTAAACGCTGCTATTTGCTCCCTCATCATCGCCGACAAGGGGACGCTCTCGGAGAACGCACGAAGGATGTCCTCCGTGGAGATGTCCCGCTTCTCTGCGAAGGCCTCGTAAAGCGCCGAGATGATCGCCTGTTCGATCTCGGCCCCACTCATGCCCTCGGAACTTCTCGCCAATTCATCTACCGCAAACCGCGCAGGGTCCCGGCTGCGCTTCCTGAGGTGAATCTCGATGATGCTCTCCCGCTCCTTCTCGGTGGGGGCCTCGACGAAGAATATAAAGTCGAATCTACCCTTTCTCAGCATCTCCGGTGGGAGCTGCTCGATGGCGTTTGCGGTAGCCACAACGACGACCGGCTTGGTCTTCTCCTGGAGCCAGGTCAGAAAGGTCGCGAATACCCTCGCAGTCGTGCCTCCATCCGTAGAACCCGAGCCCATAACCCCAGAAAAGCCC
>QMNL01000265.1 GCA_003647755.1 Candidatus Coatesiibacteriota bacterium | reverse complement strand
TTCGGCAGGCATCGGTCTGTAAGTTACACCCGTGGGTGAGTTTGGAGTGCGGCGGCTTGACGCCGCTTTCATTTGCGGTGGCTCGACACCGCGCTCCAATAGACAGTTTTATCTCTTTCCGAAAGGCGATCGCTGCAGCGATGATTGAGATAAGACAGATGGCGCGTCAAGCCGCGACGAGAAATGGCGGCGTCAATCTTTATATGACAAGCTTTGGGGGCCTGCCCTTGTATGTCGCCTTCTGAGCCGATGGCTGTGTCCCGCTATCACAACCAAGAAGATTCGTTGGACAGCCTCTAAGCGCTATATGTTCTGCTAATCATGTCCCCCATTCCGTCCGATAGAATCGGCAGTGAGGTTGTTGCCATCGAGACGAAGTATGGTCTTTGTGATTTGGCAGAAGTGGTTATCTGTGCCATTTGGGAAAGGGTATGATTGTAACTGATCGCGAAGGTCTGGCTGGATTTAAGCCGTTGTCCGACACACAGCTCACAACAGTTCTCCTTGTCGAGGCCGATCCTCTGCTAACGGATTCAATCATACAGACTGTCAAACAAGCCTATGGAAACATAGACGTTGTGACTGCCCAGACCGAGGCGCAGTGCCTGGCCCACATCAAAGACTCCGAGTTTGACTGCGTCCTGCTTGATCTCGACCTTGTCAGCACCAACGGCGCCGAGCTGGTTGCCCTAATCAGGAATATCAGGCCGGGCATCCCCCTCGTTGCGATGACTTCGGAGGCAGCGCTTGCGGTTGGGGCCATCGAGAGCGGTGCGACAGGTGTTTTCCTGAAGAGGGATGGTATGGGGGGCTTGAGCCTTCTGCCGTACAGTGTGCGGGATGCCGTGGAGCTTGCGCGGCTGCGGGAGTGCTTAAAAAACTATACGGCAATTGAAGAGCAGCTGGTGCAGGCGCAGAAGATGGCGAGCATCGGGGAGCTCACGGCGGGAGTAGTGCATGATTTCAACAACATGCTAGCCACGATCATTCTGGCCTCCCAGATGATCAATATGGAGATACCAGAGGGCAGCTTACTCAAGAGGCAGGCGCAGAGTATTCAGAGCAGTGCGGAGCGTGGAGCTGAGCTGGCCAGCCGGCTCCTGTCGCTTGCGAGGGCTGGCCGCTCCGAATCAACGTCCGTGGAGCCAAACAGTGTTATCGAGGATATTATTAGCCTTCTAAGGCCATCCATTAAGGACTCGGTCGCAGTGCAGTTACACCTTGAGCCCAACACTAAATACATCCTGGCTGACCGAGACCAACTATCGCTGATAATACTGAATCTCGCTTTGCAGGCCAGGGACGCTATGCCGGATGGGGGGGAGCTCTCGTTGTCAACCGAGAACGTGAGCATGACGGACCGGCAACGTTGTCAAAAGCTGGGTATCAAGACCGGCGATTACGTCCGCATCTCAGTCAGCGACACTGGTGGGGGCATCGACAAGGACTCCCTGGGCAAGGTATTCGAACCTTCTTTCACGACGGAGGAAGCCACGGGCGGAACAAGTCTCCGTCTGTTCGCCGTCCGGCGCATCGTCGAGAGGCACAACGGGGGCATCGAAGTAGTCTCGGAGCCAGGCAAGGGCACTCGATTCTCCGTGTATATCCCATCTCTGCCGCAGTCCGAACAGTCTGAGTCGGCCGAGACCGACCTGGAGTCGCTGTGTGGCACCGAGCGCATCCTGGTCGTGGACGACAAGGACGGGGTTAGAGAGTCGGTATCGCAGATGCTGGCCCTATGGGGATACGAGGTGCTGAACGCGGAAGATGGGCCCTCTGCAATTGAGCTCTATCGCCAACATAAGGGTAACATAGACGCGGTGCTCATGGACCTTCGGATGTCCGGCATGGATGGTATCGAGGCCTACGAACGCCTCAAGCAGATCGACGATTCTGTTCTCGTCGTGTTGACCTCAGGTTACGGAAACGACAAGCTCGTGGCCAAGGCTGCCCAGCAGGGCGTTGCGGGGTTCATCAAAAAACCCTACAAAATGGAGCAGCTGCTCTCGCTGTTGAGAGGGCTGCTTGACAGGAAAGGCCCGGGCAATCGACCGGGCGCGGAGCTCTTCGTAAACCAGCCGGTTACATCTGCCCCTTAGGCACAACCAACGGCGATTCATAGCCTTAGCGGCGGAGCTCGGCAGAGGCCGCATCTTCGTGAGGGTTGAGCCTCTTTGTAGGTTGCTGCTCTATGCCGGCGCCAGATCTACAGCGAGATAAGGTCCCGCTGAAGGACAACCGTCTCGTCCCGGCGCGGGCCGGTGGAGACCAGAGCGACGGCCACGCCTGTCTCCTTTTCAATCCGCCCAAGGTATGACATGGCATTTGAGGGAAGCTGCTCCCTGTCCGTTACGCCTCTTGTGGATTGTCTCCACCCGGCAAGACGCTCATATACCGGCCTGCAATCCGCCAGAACATCTACCTCCGGCGGAAACTCCATCAACCGCTCGCCCCCGTAATCGTAAGCAATACAGACTGGTATCTCCTCGAGAACGTCCAAAACATCCATCTTGGTTACTACGATAGAGGTGATTCCGTTGATCCGAGCCGCATACCGAAGTGCGACCAGATCGAGCCATCCGCAGCGCCGAGGCCGACCGGTGGTCGCCCCAAACTCCTTGCCCCGCTCGCGAAGCAACTTGCCCGCATCTCCAAGGTCTTCGGTGGGAAACGGCCCCGCCCCCACTCTTGTGCAGTAGGCCTTCAGGACCCCCACGACCCTGTCGATCTTAGTGGGCGGAACTCCTGAGCCTGTACATGCCCCGCCGCTCACAGGGTGCGAGCTTGTGACGAACGGGTAGGTCCCGTGCTCGATGTCCAGCAACGTGCCCTGAGCGCCCTCGAACAGGACTTTCTTGCCGCGGTCGATGTAGTCCGCAAGGGCCATTGACGTGTTCGCGACGAAGGGCCTGATCCGTTCAGTCAACGGTCTCAACTGCTGGACAATCACATCCGCATCAAAGCGTTCGCTCAGGCCAGCTCGCTCGAGGATGAGATTCTTCTCGCTAGTGTTACGACGCAGCTTGTCCAGCAGGATACGTTCGTGGAAAAGGTCCGCGACCATGACGCCGGACCTTGCGAATTTATCGACGATCGTGGGTCCAACACCCCGGAGCGTTGTCTCGAGCGCCTGCTTGCCTCGAAGCGATTCGGCCAGTTTCTCGATGGACTTGTGGTAAGGCATCGTAACGTGGCAACGTGAACTCACGAGAAGGTTGTCGCCTATCTTAAGGCCTCGGGACCCCATCTCGTCGATCTCCTTGAACAGCTGCTCGAGATCGATCACGACACCGTTGGCGATAACGCAGATTTTGCCGGGGTGAAGAACGCCCACCGGCAAGAGATGGAAAACGAACTTCTCGGTGCCAATTACAACGGTATGGCCCGCGTTCGCCCCCCCAGAATAACGAACGACCACGTCCGCCTGGGCCGCAAAGACATCAACAATCGTCGCCTTCCCCTCATCCCCCCACTGCAAGCCCACGAGCACTAATGTGGTCATGACCCGGCCCGGTCGCCATCCTCCGAGCGACGCACTATCCTGTCATAAAGGCCGTCATAGATGGAGACTATCGTGAACCCGCTGCCAACAACGATCAGGAGAAAAGGCACTACCGGCGCCCTGTCGATGCCGAAGTAGGCTATCACCCCGATGACGAAGAGAAGCCCCCAAACAATCAAGTTTACCAAAACATAATCACCGAGCGAGTATCTCAAGGCAATCCCCTCGTCTCTCCCTCAGGTTGAGCCATTATTAAACACGTCCGCTCCGTCATCGTCCCTGAACCACTCAACGGTTCGCACCTCGATAAGTCCATGCGCCATCAGAGCCCGGCATTCATCCACAAGACGACCACAAGGGCAATCCCAGTCAAATCCACGAGCTCCCTCCAGTAACACAGCCTCCCCCAACAGACGCATGCCTCGCAGCGTGGCGCCGCTACGCAAAACAGCTCTGGGCAGAGACCTTGGGCATTGAACCACTCTGGCCGCCTAAGTCAAGAGCTCTCTTCGAG
>QMNL01000264.1 GCA_003647755.1 Candidatus Coatesiibacteriota bacterium | reverse complement strand
TTAGCTCTCAAAATGGCTTCTACCGATGAACCCGCTGACAAGACTCGCCAGAACCGCCTACTACCAGTTTTTCTCCACCATCTCGAAGATTATTCTCCCTGACACAGACCGGCTTTCCGCCCTTGGGTCGCTTCTGGGCAATATCCGATACCACGTGGGCTACGTTGGCAAGATGCGGTCGAGGCGCTCGTATCTTCAGTATCTACGGGAAGCTCTACCCCACCTGTCAGAAATCGAACGACGCAGGATACTCAGGCAATTCTGGATCAACCATGAGCACTCGTTTCTCGAGCTGTTCCTGCTTCCCACGCTTACAAAGGAGAATATCGACGATTTCGTCCAGTTCGATGGCCTTGAGGTCCTCGATGAGTGCCTCGCCCTCGGTAAGGGCGTTGTTCTCGCTGTGCCGCATTTCGGCAGCCCCAGGTTCCTGCATGTCGCCCTCGCCATAAAGGGCTACCCGATGAACGTGATCTCCTCCAGATACGAGGAGGCGTCAGAGACCGTCAGACGGATTCTGCTCGAGCCTTCGCTCAAGTGGCACAACGTGGGACATCCGGACATGTCCCCCCGGTGGATGTTCACCGCCCTCAAACAGAATGAAATACTTCAGATATCCCCGACCGCGTTCGGCGCCTCGAAGGGCTGCTGGATAACCTTCTTGGGCGGCAGAGCAATGGTATCCAGCTCGCCGGTGAGGCTTGCCCTTTCCACGGGGGCAGCGCTCGTGCCAGCCTTCATCTCGCGCTTGCAGGGCTATCGGCACCGCATCGAGATAAGAGCTCCTCTTGAGCTCAAACATGACACTAACCGGCAACGGCTCATACAATCCACCACAGAGGAGCTCATGAAGATAGTCGAGCAATACGCAGCCGCTTATCCCGAGCAGTTCTCGTGGATGTGGTTCGTGATCCGCCGTCAGCAGGCTGAGGGTCTCGCCGAGGGCGAATAGCGCCTGAGGTCGTTTTGCCGGCGTGAATGCAAGCGAAGCAGGCTTAGATGACCACGAATCAGCACATTTACATCGTCTCGGTCTTGGCACGCTGCAACAGCTGTGCTAATTTCGCTCTGCTCAGTTCAAATGCTAAAGTGGGTGAGATGTGAGACTGGTCGTTCTATTTGTGTGCATTGTGATTATGCTTCAGCCACTGATTGGCTGCAGGAAGCCATTCGCGCCTAAGGCTCCAACGCTGGACGCCGCATCGGCGCTTTACGAGGCGGGCGAATTGGGCAAGGCCCGAGATGAGGTCGAGCGGATTGTCGAAAAACAACTCAGCCCCCATCTGCGTGCTGAGGCTTTCTTGCTTGACGCGAAGGTCCTGCTGGCCATGGGCGATTTTGACGGGGCCATCTCGGCAATTGAATGGATCCATGAGCCACCTGCGGACCTCAAGGCGGATGCCGACTATATCCTCGCCAAGTCGCTGATATTCTCCGGCCATCTTGACCCCGCCAGCCGCCTGCTCTCTTCCATTGAGGCATCTGGACAACAAGACGTCATGAAGCTGAACCTGCTCAAAGCGTTCTTGGCCACCAGGTTGCACCAATGTAACGAGGCGATCAGGATGGCGGACGCAATCATCAGCTCATCTGCGGGCAACTTGCGTGCAGAGGGCCAGTTCACGAAAGGCTTCTGCCTTTATGAATCGAGGCGATTCGCCGAGGCCTTCAACCTCATGACGCAGGCGGCAAACGGTCTGCGTCCGGGCTATGAGCGCTACGTCGCGGCATTCATCGCTGCTGAAGCTGCTGGCAGCCTGATGCGTTATACAGATTCCATCCTCTACTACATGATCTCGCTGGACGAGCTCAGGAATGTTGCCAAGCCAGACAATTTCAAGGCATCGGTAAAATCCTCCATTGAGCGGCTGCTGTTGTCCAAACTGGACCGAGACCAGCTCAGAAGCATTATCAACCAGTTCCGCGGAAGATTCCCGGCCGACATCGCCACATTCGCGCTGGCAAGGCGCCTCATCCGGGACGGTGAGCAATCCAAGGCCAAGAAGATGCTGGCCAGTTTTGCGACGCAATTTCCGCAGAGCGAACTGGCATCCAAGGCGGCAGATTTCCACAGAATGATCGTTATGGGGATGCTTGGCGACCCCGGACGCATCGGCCTCATCGCCCCTCTGAGCGGCGACCTTAGCGATTTCGGCCAGCAGGTGCTCTTGGGCGCCAAGATGGCAATCTCCGATTACTGTGCCGCCTCCGAGGCGAGCGTGTCCCTCATCGTTCGCGACAGCAGAGGCGATCCCGACGTCGCGGCAGAAGCATTCATCGATCTCGCTGAGAACGAGAAGGTCATCGCCGTGATAGGGCCAGTCCTGAGCAAATCGTTAAGAGGCATTTCGGCTCTGGCGACCGAGTATCGCATGCTCGCGCTATCACCATCCGCGTGCGGCGCCGGCGCTACAGAAGGGAGCCAATACGTCTTCAGGAATTGCGTGCCGCTCTGGACGCAGGCTCGAGCGATCTCGCAGTTCGCCGTCAGACGGCTTCATCTCTTGCGGATCGCAGTTTTGATGCCAGAGAAGCGTTATGGGGCACAGCTTGCGGATTCTTTCATCAACGAGGCCGAGAATGCAGGCGCCAAGATAATTTTCATCAAGAGCTACCCACCCGGCGAGATGGACTTCAGGGAGCGACTCTCTGGGCTTTGCGAGCTCGAGCCGGACGCGATATTCATCGCCGACTACGCCTCCCAAGTCTCCGTCATCGCGCCTCAGATAAAATACAGCAATATCCACGATGCAGTGCTCTTGGGCTGGGACGGATGGAACTCGCCCTCGGAGCTTGCGCCGGTTCTCGCTCAACTCGAGGGGGCCTTCTTCGTGTCAGGCCTCTGGCTCGGTAACAAGGCAACGAAGGCCAACGAGCTGCAACAAAAACTGCTTTCAGAATATAACGTCGATTGCTCACCGCTCATTGCGCAGAGCTATGACGCCGCGTCTATCGTGTGCACGGCGCTTTTCAGGGGCGCGTTCTATCGGCAGGACCTCCGCGACGAGGTGTCCTGGCTCAGGTTCCGCGGCGTTCTCGGCAACTACGGTTTCACAGCAAGCGGTCAGGCCGCACGACCACTCCATGTCCTGACCGTCGCAAACGGCCAGATAGTCAAGGTCTGCGACATCGAGGTGGAGCAATCTCGCTAGCCTTGCCTTTGAGCTGATTCGCGGCTGTTTCAGCTGAAACAAGTTTCGTGGTGCTTGACATTATCCCGCGAATTGATCGTACGTGTTGGCATTTGAACGGCGCCGGACCTTCAACGGTTGCTCATCGCCCAGAATCGCAGAGCTGGCAATGATCGGTCTGACGCAGACGGGCGTCTTGGGCCAGATATCGTTGACTTTAGCAGGGCTCTGCCTATTGTATGCGTAATGGGCATTTCAAGCTGATACTGAGCGAACTCAACAGGAGCTTGGAAGATGAGATTGCATTGGGTCTCAATGGTGGTCTTATCATTTGTCCATTCAGCAATCAGTCCGTCCTCATTCGCCGCCGACTACTACGCCGATGTGAACATGGGGGACGACGATAAGACCGGCACGTCGCCCGATGCTGCGTGGAAAACCATCACGTGGGCGTTGAAAAGAGTAGTTGATACAGAGGATAACCAGGCGATCATCCATATCGCCCCCGGAAGGTATGCGTCTCCTCTTGAGGTCTTCCCGCTAACACCCCCGAGCTACACATCGTTGGTAGGCAATGACCCTACTGAGGTCGTGATTGACGCTGAGGGCACGGCCCAAGTTTTTACGCTGAGTCCCCATGTTTTCATCTCGGGCCTTACGATTACGGGAGGCGATACCACTTCGGGTGGCGTAGCTGGTGGGATCTACATGCACTGGCCTGACGGGTGTCGTGTGGCCAACTGCATTATCCGAGGGAACACATCGACCTACGGCGGTGGTTTGCTGATAAACTGCGGTGTGGCCATCTATCCATACAGAGCGTTCATAGAGCTCACCGATTGCGTGATTTATGACAACTATGCGAGCCGGGCACGGGGCGAAGTGTATGTCTATG
>QMNL01000263.1 GCA_003647755.1 Candidatus Coatesiibacteriota bacterium | reverse complement strand
GGAATGCCCGGCAGGCACCCGAAAGGCTGAACACAACACAATCCCGCGCTGAGCCTGGGCCTCAGAACCTAATGTGGAAACTGCTATTCACCGCCAAACTTGACGCTGGCGCAAAGTGCTCTATCATACGATTATGATGCCTACGCGTTGTGCCCAGGTTATAGCGTTTGCGGGTCGGAAAGGAGCATAAATGCCGCTAGATAAGGAGCTTTTGGAGATACTGGTCTGTCCTAAGTGCAAGGGCGAACTTGACTACATGGAACAGGACAACAGGCTCGTCTGCCATGCCTGCAAACTCGCCTATCGCATTGAAGACGACATTCCTGTGATGCTGATCGACGAGGCCGAACCGATACAGTGAGAGCTCTCGGCTCTCTGGAGCTCTCGAGAGTTAAGAGCGCTCTTTTCGTCAGGATCAGGTCTCTTGGGGACACGGTTCTTTTCACGCCCGCTGTTACGAACTTCAAGCGAGCCTGTCCCGATTGCAGGCTCAGCGTCATCGTTGACGAGGCATCGGCGAGCCTGCTCGAGAACAACCCCGACATCGATGAGATAATCATCTCGCCGACCGACAGCAGACCAGACCGCGTCCTGAGGTTCCTGACGAGGCTATTGCGCCGTCGGTTTGACCTCGCCATCGATTTTCACTGTGGTCCACGAGGTGCTATCGGAGCCTTTCTCTCCCGGGCCAGGTACAGGGTGGGTTGGGCCGAAGGCGGGCACTCGTTCCTCTATAACATCCGCGTGCCCAGAGCGAGGCAAGTTCTCAAAACGAAGTCAGTCATCCACACCGTAGCCAAGAACCTCGCCCCTCTGGTGATGATTGGTGTCCCGATCGTCTCGATGGAAACAAGGCTCTTCGTTGGCCCAAAGGAAAGACGCTCGCTGGATGCGAAGCTTCGGGCCGCGGGAATCGATGGAGACGAGCGCATCTTACTCGCTCACGTGGGTGCCACCAAGAGACGGAAGGAGTATCCCGCCGTGCGGTTTGCACATGTCTTGAGCTCCTACATCAGCGAGGGCCAGATGCGACCCGTGGCGATCGGTTCAAGGGACGATCTGGCGAGGTGGGGTCTGATCAGGCACCAACTGGCAGATGAGGCGCTAGACCGCGTCGTGTCGATGGTGGGGGAGGTCAGCATTGCCGAGGTCAAGGCGCTTTGCGAGCGTGCGGCAGTTTTCGTGGGACCTGACGGCGGGCTGATGCACATTGCAGATGCGTTGGGCGCGTTCTGCGTGGCGCTATTTGGCAAGACCGAGCTCAGGCTATGGCATCCGTGGCAATCGACACACATTGTTCTGAGGCCCTGCACGGAGATAACGTGCAGGCCATCGTGCCCTCATCGCAGGACCCCCGAGGGCTGCCTTGCCCTAATATCAGAGGACGAGATTGTGGAGGCGATCCTGGAGCTTGAGTCGCTGTTCAACTGAACTGCAGGATGGCAGCACAAGCCACCCATATCGGATGCCCCCCTCAGCAGAAAACATCACTTCCTGCTATCGAATGTGGCATCGATTATGCCATATTTCTTTGCCTCGGCTGCGGACATGAAAAAATCTCTCGAGGTGTCTCGTCTTATCTTGCGCAGCGGTTGCCCTGTATGCTTGACCAGCATTTCATACATTATCTCTCGTTTTCTCGACATCTCGTTACGATAGATGTCCAAGTCCGTGAACTTGCCCTCGTAGCCGCCGGCCGGCTCGTGGAGCATGATCGTCCCGTGCGGCAGCGAGTATCGCTTGCCGGGGGCTCCAGCGGCGAGCAACAGGGCAGCCATGCTTCCCGCCAGTCCAAAGCAGATAGTGCTGACGTCGGCCTTGACGTATTGAATCGTGTCATATATCGCCAGTCCTGCAGTGATGCTCCCGCCGGGGCTGTTGATGTAGAGGCTGATGTCCTTCTCAGGGTCTTCCGCTTCAAGAAACAGCAGCTGGGCGACAATGAGGCTTGCCAGCTCGTCGTGGATCGGCCCGTGCAGGAATACTATCCAGTCCTTCAAGAGACGAGAATAGATGTCGTATGCCCGCTCGCCCCTGCCGGTCTCCTCAACTACCATCGGCACAAGTGTCATTTTGATCCCTCCCTATTGAGCCTGTTGTTCTTCTGTCTCGGCACCTTCGGCCTGCTCACCATCGGTATCGGTGATCGGCTCACACTCAAGACGCGACAGAAGAAACTGCATTGTCTTGTTGGTGATTACCTCTGCTCGCGCCATAAGCATCATTCTGAATCGCTTCAGCAGGTAATCCTTCGCGTTCCGCTCTGCGCCCAGCCGCACTCCACTTTTTTTGATGACATCAGCAATCTCGCTCTGCGCCGCATCAATACCCTCCTGCAGCGCCACCCGGGCGATAAGCATCTCACGTTTAACTGTATCGAGAACCATTGGCTGGAGATCGCGGACAAATGCCTCGAGCTTGTCCTCTCCAGGCTCTATACGAAATATCCCCTGCTGAATCAAACTGGCTGCTGTCTGAACAGCACGGCTTCTCAGAAGCTTAGGATGAACCTCGAACGGGTTGATCTCGAGGAGTCGGGCGAACATCGCTTCCTCCTTCAAGTGCTGATACTCACGGTCATACTTGTCCTGAACTTTTTGCCTGAGAAGTTCACGCAGTTCCTCGAGCGTTTCGGTCTCACCAACCATCTCGGCAAACGAATCGTCCAGCGGCGGCAGCTCTACCCTCTTGATCTCCCTGACCTTGATGCTCGCCCGAACTTGCCTCCCACGCAGGGACTCCTCCGGGAAATCGTCCGGCACTGTGTAATCACCGATTGCCTCCTCGTCAGGCCTCCTCCCGACAAGGCGCTGCCCATACAATTCTGTCTCGGCCGACAGAACCTCCACACTCTCACCCGGCGCGGAGACGATGACCTCGCCATCGCCGCGGCCTAAGAACGCCGCATCCACCGTAATCCTGTGCCCAACTTTGACCTCAGCGTCGGGATCTTCTACTGGCTTAAGCACCGCATAGCGCTTCCGGAGCCCCTCTATCATCTCGTCAAGCTGTTCAGGTGTAACCTGTTTTGCAGGCGGAAGCTTCACATCTATTCGGTCATATCCACGCACCTCAGGCACGGGGTTCGCCCTGAGCTTGAGCTTGAATGAAAACGGTTTCCCCTCCTCAAGTGGCCCAAGCAATTCTACCTTGGGAGAATCGGTCAGATGGATACCCCGCTCCTCGGTTACCCGCATTGAATACGCATCCAGGAGTGACTCGCGGACCTCCTGCCTGATCTTACTGCCGAACTTGCGCCGGACGGCGCTGTCCGGTGCCTTGCCGGGCCTGAAACCAGGGACGATTACCGACTTGCGGTAGCGGTTATAAGCTCTGGCGAACTCCTCGTCCACCTCCTTCGGGCTGAGCTCGACATCAAAGATCTGTAGCTCGCCCTCCCTCGACGCGGCCGTTACTTTCATAAAAGACCTTCTCTTCTATAACGTTAACTCTTCTCCAAATGGCCTCAACTACATCCGAGCCAAACGAATATGCCCGTTTATTAACCCAACCGCAACGACTCCGCAAGGCTTTGCCCACACATCGAACCAGCCAGTTTAGACTCGTCGAGGCCTCTTACTGGAGCGAGTTGAGCGCCGAGATGAGCTCCTCCGCCGAGACGGTCGCTGTGCCCCTCTTCATCACGACTAGCCCGCCGGCAATGTTGGCGAGGTGGGCTGCGTCGCTGAGCGTCGCCCCAGCTGCAAGCGCCGTTGTGAAGACTGCCACGACCGTATCTCCCGCGCCGGTCACGTCAGCGACCTCATCGGTGCCGAAGATCGGTATCGACTCGCTGCCATTCTCGTCCACCAACATCATCCCCTTGCTGCCGCGCGTAACAAGAATCGCCTCGAGCGAGAGCTTCTTACGGAGCATCTCGGCGGTCTCGGCAAGCCTGGCATCATCCGTCTGAAGCGGGACATTCAGCACCTCCTCGATCTCGGTCTCGTTCGGCGTTTGGGCGGTTATGCTTGAGTAGCGCAGCAGGCCGTATCGCGTGTCAACAGCGATCGGGAGGTCCCGCTCCACGGCGAT
>QMNL01000262.1 GCA_003647755.1 Candidatus Coatesiibacteriota bacterium | reverse complement strand
GTCGCCTCGGGCGGTTCGAACGTCGTGTTGCTCGTCACATTGAATGTGCCCGCACTGGTAAACTCGATCGTCCAATCCCCTGTCCGCACCTGGCCGTAATCCGTTATGTATGCGTTTCGACCGTCAGCGTCAGTATTCCAGGTAACCTCAGCCGCATCTCCGGCCGCTCCGACACCGATCTCGCGAGCATAAAAGCTACGGTCGATCTTGATCGAGGTGATGTCTCCGGGGCTCGGGCCAGTCTGGAAATTGAAAAGACCGGCGCCGTTGAGCAGCTGTCTTCCGCCCCACGTTGTCTGCCTTACCGTGTCATCGATCTCCTTCATCTGCTCAGCGATCGTCTTGCTCAAGGCCGAGCGCTCCGCGCCCGATTTAGTCGAGTCGGAAGCCTTCAACGCGGTGGCGCGCATTTCGCTTAGAAGGTCCTTGATCCCCTTCAGGCCACCCTCAGCCACTGACACGAGGTTGCTCGCGTTGCCGACGTTGACCTTGGCCGTCGAGAGCCCGGATATGGTCTTATTCATCATCTCCGAGATCACGTAATCAGCAGGGTTGTCCGATGCCTTCGCTACTTTCAGACCACTAGAGATTCTCTGCTCCGTTTCACTGATGTCCCTGGACAGAAGCGAAAGCAGGTGTTGAATACCGACAGCTTGTGTCTCTCCAGTCACGACAATTCCTCCGTGCTAGTCATCTTCATCCATCTAACGTCCTGGTTTGCCAGTAAAGTTAATGCCGCCATTTCTTAAGCACTAATCGTGCCATTTTATCTTATTATTGTGGCGCAATGTGCCTAGTCGAGGCTTTACAGCGGCATTTAGAAAGCCTCCGTGGGATGACCAAATTACTAACGGACGGAAGGTGGCAGGCCACCAGACTATTAGTGCGCTGGAACAGCTGGCAGGTTTTTCCCGCTGGGCAGACTTGCCCAGGTTCTATAAGCACTGCTTAAGTGCTCTTCTCGTGTCCGTGGCTTGACTTATTCCCCCCTATTCAGCGACAGTCCCGTTCAGAGGGAAATGATTTCCGCCCAAGCAGTAGCTGTCGCCGTAAGAACGGTTTTCGCCCTCGTGTAATGCTGGTGAACTCTTGATAGCTTGGCTGGCACACGGCACAAGAGTGCCGCGTTCAGAGGCCATCAGTTCAATCGATGGGGAAAAATGGCGATAGGGAGCCGAGGCGCTCTCGCGCCGGTCAGCCCCCTTCGCCTTGCAATGGGGATGGATGAGGGCTTATCTAAGCCGTCTCGTCTAAAGCTGCAATCCCTAGCGTCTCGAAAAACTGGTGTATCGCGCCGAGAAGTTTCTCTGGTGGTATCCGCCGGACCGTCTTGCCCGTCTCGGCGTCAACCACTCGAATTACTGATATTCCCTCTGCGTGGTCGAACTCGAACTCGAGCCGGTTCTTCGACATCTGACTCAGCTCGTTGAGCATCGTGATGAACTCCTTGAGATCATCTTGCGTCGGGGCCAGGGTATTGTCAGGGGTTGAGGAACGCATACTCCCCCCAACTGGCGCTGGGCTTTGAACGGACGCAGTTTCAGCTCCGGCGCTTCTGGCCATCCCATCCGAGGCTTGTCCAAGCGAGTTAGCGTCGCCGTTCACCCCGGTGGCACGGGCATCCACATGAGCTGGTTGTCTCTCATCTCTCTTTTGCGCAGCAACCGAGGCTCTTCTATCCCCAAAGACGGAGTTTGTCTGGATATTTGAGGCGATTTCAATTTGCATCATCTTAGCTACCTCCCGGCTAGCACAAGATCACAACTGGCCAGCCATCTTGTTTTGGGCCAACATCTCCTTCCAACTATCCCTGAGCTCCCCCATTATGCGCAGGACTTCGTCGAAGCCGCTCGCATCCTGCTGCTCGATTGACGTCTCTCGCACTACTTTGCTCAAATAAGTATAGAGAAAGAAGAAACTGTTGACCTCCTCGCGCCCTGAATCCAAGACCAAAGAGCGTGTCAGTTCGGAAAGCACGTTTAGCAGCTTACCCCGAAACTTGTAGGCTTCCCTCAGGTTCCCATCGTCTAAGTGTCTCTTGGCCAATCCAGCAAACTTGAGCGCCCCCTCGTAGAGCATAAGCACCATTTGAGGACCACTCACAGATGTAAGCTGGACTGTTTGATAAGCCCTTCCCGCGGTTAACTGCTGATTCAACATTCTCGCCTACCTCTAAACTTCTTCCCAAAGACTAAGCGACGGAAGGGGGAGCGACAGCTCCCCCAACCATCGTGTTCTGTTCCGACTTACGCCATTCCTTCCTATATCTTGAGAATCGACAGGCCTAGCTGCATCTGCGTATTCGCGTGAGCGAACATCGCAAGCGCCGCCTGCTGCTGCACCGTGTACTTGGTCAGGTTCAGCTGCTCCTGAACGAGGTCGGACTTCACTATACGGTCTCTTGCTGCCGTGTTGTTCTCGATCATTGTCGAGAGCGATGTCTCCCTGGTCTTAAGCCTTTGAGAGGTTGAACCAAGGATGGTCTCATACGTCTCCGCCAGCGAAATCGCCTTGTCAATATGGGCGATCGAGGTCGAGGCCGCGGCCGCCGAAGAGAGATCGATACCACTGCTGCCCAGGATACCCGTCGTATCGGGCCCAGTTACGGATGCAGCAGTAACATCAAATGAGAAGCTGTCGCCGGCCTTGAAGTCCTCGGTGCTTCCCAGTTGGTCGTAGTCGCTGAACTGAATTGTGATCCCAGAGTCCCAGGAACCATCAACCAGGCTAGCCTTGCCGTCCGAATCTATGGACAACGTGCCGCTGTGCTCCGTCCCATCAGCTCCACTGAACGTGAACGATGCAGTCAGCTGATCCTGACCCGAGATGACAGTAGCATTACCCGAACCAGTGATGTTGATCTGGAACGTCCCGTCCATCGCTCCCTTGTATTGGCTTGCAGCGGTAGATTCCGCATTACCCGTGGTCCCCTTGCTGCGGTATGCATCCACCGCACCTATCGTGGAAGCCTTGGAGCTGAACGTGATCCTATCGCCGACCGCGTAGTCGGTTGAGTTCGCCGACGCCTCAAGCTGGAACTGGATACCAGCGTCAGAATATTGGGAGCCCACCGCACCTGTCGACGTAGGCGGCTCGTGGATCGTTGTGATCGTTACATTGAACGTCCCGGCGCTAGTGAACTCGATTGTCCACTCAGCATCTTCAACCGCACCGTAATCAGATATGGAGATCTTCCGTCCATCTGAATCCGTAGTCCAGTTGGCTTGCGCCGCAGAACCTGTCAGGCCAACCCCGATCTCCTCGCGTAGAAGCTTTGGTCGATCTTGATCGACGTTACATCTCCGGGATTCGGCCCCGTCTGGAAGTTGAACAGGCCCGAGCCATTAAGAAGCATCTTGCCGCCCCACGTGGTCTGCTTGACCATGGCGTCAACTTCCTTCATCTGCTCGTTTATGGTCTGGGTCAACGCGGAACGCTCTGCCCCGGATTTCGTAGAGTCAGCAGCCTTCAATGCGGTGCTACGCATTTCGCTAAGAAGGCTCTTAATTCCGGTCAGACCGCCCTCAGCGACTGAGACCAGATTGCTGGCGTTGCCGACATTGGATTTGGCGGTTTGAAGACCATTGATCGTCTTGTTCATCATCTGAGAGATGACGTAATCGGCGGGTGCATCTGACGCCTTGGACACTTTGTAGCCAGTCGAGATTCTGTTCTCTGTCTTGGCGACACTCGTGTTAATCGAGGCAAGCATATTCTGGATGCTAATAGCTTGCATTTCTGCGTTCATTTGTTTCCTCCGTGATTTCAGCCATGAATGTGGCTTTTGTTTGGGCATCCTTGCCCTACTCCGTTATCCGCGCTGCAACATGCAGCTGCCTTTCAAAATCGGGAAACTCTTCGCTGCTGGGCGTCACCTCCCTTCACATTCTCTTCTTACCTTCCAGGCATTCAGATCAATTTCTCAAGCACTTATCGAAACCGGGCCGGAAAACTTTAGAGCCTCCCCACGAACAAGTCCGGACATGCCTGAAGACGCAGGCGTCTCAGTCTGTTCAGTCCGCCTGCATTCGCCCG
>QMNL01000261.1 GCA_003647755.1 Candidatus Coatesiibacteriota bacterium | reverse complement strand
GGATCAACGCCAAAGAAGAAAAGGAAAACAGCCCTGAAAGGGCTGAACATAGCCCTATGGAGGGGCTGTTCGACCCCTTCAGGGTCGCGAAGGATACCAATGTGAACGAATCGCGTAGGTTGCACCTACGGCTACTGTTGTAGTCCCCCTTCGGGGAACTGAAACCCAGCATCACCTCAATCCCAATTCCACTCTTGTTTCGCCCAAAACACCGCCCCGCAACCAACAACACAACACATCGCAATAAAACAATGCGAAAACTCCTGGCTTATTGGGGGGATGGAGAATCGCTTGACGGGTGCTGGACATTATTCTATATTATGAGCAATATAGCACACTATCTAGTAAGATTCGTAATATGACGTGAAATTAAACATCTATAATAGGGATACTAATACTTAGTGAGGTTACTGAAAATGAGCAATATTCCTGAAACAAAGAAGCTCTCCCGAAAAGAGAGGGAGGCTGCCTGGCGGAGGTCGGAGATAATCGAGGCGGCCGGCCGACTGTTTGTGTCAAAGGGTTATGAGGCGACCTCAATTCATGAGATAGCCGATGCGTCCGAGTTCTCTGTTGGCACGCTCTACAACTTTTTCGAGAATAAGGAGGACATCTACTTTGCGGTGATAGAGGCGGAGATGGCTGATTTCTACAACCGTTGCAAGGAGGCGTTATCCTCAGCGGATGGTCCTGTTTTGAAGCTTGAGGGCTTTGCCAGGGCCTATTTTGAGTTCGTGCTCGACAAGAAGGAGACCGTCAAGAGGTTCTGGCATGAGATCGGTGGCTTTGTATGGGGGGTGAGGAAGAGGCTCTTTGAGCGTCTGCAAAGAAGTGGCCACCTGCCGCTTCGTCTGCTGGAGCCGGTTTTAGATGAGGCAAGGGCTCAGGGGATCACCCAGGATGCCGATTCCAGGGAGCAGGCGATAGTGTTTCGCGGGATGTGTTTTTCGTATTTCTTCATCTGGTTTCAGTCGGGTGAGGAGATGGACTTGCTGTCGTATGCGCCGGTGGTTGTTAAGCGATTCTTGGAAGGATTTGGGAGGCGTGGATGATCAGGATTCGTATAGGTTCTCTGCTAATGGTTGGGGTCTCGCTCCTGTCGTTCTGCTTAGCCATGTTGAGTGTGACCAATGCTCAGGAGCCGTTAACGCTGAAGCAGAGCATCGAGATCGCACTTGAGGGCCATTCGGCGATCCGTCAGGCGAAGGCATCAGTTTGGGCAGCTAAGTCGCAATCGAAGTCCTCAGCAACGGCCTTCTTGCCAAGCGCCTCGGTGAGCGGGCGGTATGTGCGTCTTGACCAGAATCAGTATCGGCACATTACGATCAAGATTGGGGGGAAAGAGGAGATGATGGATGTGCCGGTGTTGCAGAAGTTTCAGTATTCGGCGGACTTGCAGGTGGTTCAGCCGCTCTTTGCAGGTGGAGCGATCTACTACTCGCACAAGCAGGCCAAGACCGGGGTCGGGATCGCAAAAGAGCAGCTGGAGGGGACGAAGCAGGACGTCGCCCTCGGGGTCGCGCGGGCGTATTACTCGGTGCTTCAGGCGCAGCGCCTCCTTGGGGTCGCCAAGTTGACACAGCAGGCGATGGAGGCACATCGCAAGACTGCGAAGCACTTTTATGAGGCGGGCGCCGTGGCGAAGGTCGATCTGTTGCAGGCGGAGGTTCGGCTTGCAGAGGCGCAGCAGGGAGTGATCAAGGCCAGCAACGCTGTCGAGACCGCGAAGGCGGCATTCAACAACTCGCTGGGCCGGGACATCTCGGCGCCGGTTGAGCTGCTTGAGAGTCATCTTGCGATGCCATCGGAGTTGACGCTTTCGGACTGTCTGGAGACGGCGCTTAGCGAGCGGCCCGAGCTTTTGGCGATGCGCAAGACGATCGACGCATCGAAGGCCTCAGAAAAGCTGGCTTGTAGCACTTTTTTCCCGCAGATAAGCGGTGTTTACGACAAGACACTGGACAAGGATACGCTGACCTGGGACCGTGATGAGGCTTGGAGGGTCTCCATTGTGGCGAGCTGGAACTTGTGGCAGTGGGGCAAGCGCAAGTTCGACCTTGACTACGCTCGCGCTAAGACGGCCGAGGCGCGGCACCAGGCGAGCGTCTTGGAGGACAGCATTCTTCTTGAGGTGAAGCAGGCGTTCCTCTCCGTTGACCAGGCGAAAAAACTCATTGCGGTAACGAAGCGCGCGATAGAGCAGGCGGAGGAGAACGTTCGCATGAACGACGAGCGGTATGCGCAGAACATGGTAACGATGACTGATGTTCTGGACGCCGAGGTGCTCTTGGCCAACGCCCGGATGAACTACTATGTAGCGCTTTACGGCTATGACGTTGCGGTTGCGCGGCTGCTTCGGGCGATGGGCGAGCGGATCGATGCTCAGGCGCTTCCTGCCACCGCTGGTGGAAGATAGAGCCGGTGGTCAAAAATGCCGCAGAAGAGAAGCATGGCGCAGCAATGCGCTCATCAAGTAGGAGAAGCTCGGTGAACAGAGAAATTCGGTGTTTGACGGTCTTAGCGGTGTAGTTGGTCTCGTTGGCCCTGATGCTGGGTCTGGCTTGCGGGAAGGACACGGCCAGTCTGGGGGGAAATAACCACAACAACACGGCTAGAGTTAGCGTGAAGGTTGACCCGGCGCGGCTGGGGGAAATTCGGACGACGATTCAGGTTGCCGGCACGGTCAAAGCAGCTCAGGAGGCCAAGCTCGGGACCAAGGTATCCGGCCGTGTGCAGAGAGTGAACGTTGACGAGGGGGACAGGGTCAAGCAGGGCGAGGCGCTCGTTGGCGGTGCGGTAACCAGGCTCCGGCCGATCCTAATTACATCTTTGACGACGATCCTGAGCCGAGGTCCCAAGCATTCACGACAGATTCTATCGGGCCTAGGCGCACAACAAATCTCTGCCCCTCTTTTCTTAACCACCTTCTGGCCGGACTATCATCTGGGCCGCAATCGATCTCCTACCCCATCGGGGATGACGACCTGACTGCACATGTCAGTAATTAGGTGGATGTGAGAGATTCTGGCAAGAACGATCAACGGAGATGTGTTGACAACCCACCTCCTATTCACGGGCTAGCTCCTCTGCTAGCTCCTCCTCAGTTGTCTGAAAGGGCGAGACCGAATAACGGTTCAGGGCCGAGATGAACTCCTAGCGACTCACACCAGCCAGTTCAGCGGCCTTGGACTGTGAAATGATCTCCATCTCATACCATTTCACAGCGGCAGCCAGCCGCATCTCCTTTACAAACTCAGCTGGACTGGCTCGCAACGCTGAAAAAACATCCTCCGAAAGCTCGATCGTTAATTGCACAGAAATCTCAGTTCCCTCCAAAGAAGCACTTTTTAGCTGTTCTATCCCCAACCAAAAGTCAGAACTTCGTAGCTGCGCAGAAATCTCACCTGAAACACGCGATTATGCAAACAGATATACCACTGCCCGCCCGCGTGTGAGAATCAAGCAGCCGGGTGGTCCCTAGCCCAGCAGGGATAGGTCAATGACCTTTCCCACGCCGGCCTTGATGTAATGCTCCCCAAACGCCTCCTCAAAGAGCTCCCTCGCCCGGCCTCCCGAGCAGTGCGTTGGGGCAGCCCACTCAACGCCCAAGCGCTTGAGCCGCTCGATCACTTCTTTTATGGTCTCATCTTTTGACCTGAAGAGATGGAAGCCCCCGATTGCGAGAAACCTCGTTCCACCCGTCGTCTCGCGCGCCTTATCGACCATGTTCTCAATGCCTGGGTGCGCACAACCGCTTACTACGACACCGAGGCCGCCAACCATCACCGCAAGCGACTGCTCCACCTTGGAATGACCCAGCTCGCCGGTCGTGAAGACGTTGTCGAAGAGCATCTGAGGCTCATGAATCTCGACAACCTCTGCACCCGCGTTCTTTACTTCCGACTTGAACTCTCCGGGAAACGACGCCGGCAGATAGACCGTAACGTTCGCGTTGGCGGCCAAAAAGGTGGACAGCCCACCCGTGTGGTCGCCGTCGATGTGAGAGAGAAAGACAACGTCGATCTCCGCCGGGTCAATC
>QMNL01000260.1 GCA_003647755.1 Candidatus Coatesiibacteriota bacterium | reverse complement strand
TTCTCGTCGAACTTGCCCTTCCAGACCAGCTCAGTTTTCATTACGCCTTTCACTGCTCCCGCTCCATGGATTTATGTTATGAGGCTACCACTAAGGACACGAAGAACCACGAAGGTTTTTTCTTAGTGCGCCTTCGTGAACTTCGTGGACCATCTTTTGATCTTATGCCTAACGGACATTCTGGAAAGCCCGTCCTACACCCCGTCGCACTGCCAACTGACTTCATCCTTCCCTTCATCTTCACCAGGCATTGCAGCACAGATTGTGCCCTGTATCAACTACGTTCAAGCCCAGCCAGCCTCGGAACCGCCAGCACGTAAAGCACGCCCGGGGGGACTTGAACCCCCGACCTGCGGATTCGAAGTCCGACGCTCTATCCAACTGAGCTACGGGCGCACTCCAAAAAACCATTCAGACTATGACGCAGCTAATGACTTGGGGCAAGGCAAGTCAACAAAAAGATAACTACCATCGCCTCAGAAACAAGGATAAGGGCTAACGGCTGGAGGATAAAGCAAGAGACAAGGCAGGCGGGCAAAAAAACGAAAAATGGTCAGCCTTCTGCCTTTCCAAACGATTCGGTCGCCGCAAGCAGGCGGTCAATGTCCTCCTCGTTGTTGAAGCCATGGATTGCGACACGGATCGCCCCCTCACGGTGCGATATGAACACCCCCTTGCTCAAAAGGAACTCGCACAGTCCGGCCGTGTCCGAAACGCTGAAACTCAGAATGCCCGACCTCGCCGGTCGCTCGAGGCAGCTCTTGACGGTTACGCCGTCTATGGTGCTTAGGCCTTCCGCCAGCCTGTCATATAACCGTGCAACGTGGGCGTAGATGGCCTCTACCCCGACCTCCAGCAGAAGCTTGAGCGAGGCATCAAAGCCAGCAAAATCGTGCCAGGGAAGCGTGCCAACCTCGAACCGCCTCGCGCCGGGCATCAGCCTGCGCTCAACGTTGATTATCCGCGAGAAGTCGTGGCCCAGGTATTCAAACGCGAGCCAGCCCTGTGCCGGAAGCCAGTTGATGCGATCGAGGATGTCCTGCCTGATGTAGCAGAACCCCGTCCCGTAAGGCGACACGAGCCACTTTGTGCCGCCCGTAGCGACAAAGTGGGCATCGATTTCTTTCACACGGAAAGGACAGACGCCGAGGCCCTGCATGGCGTCCACGACGAAGTAGATGCCACGCTTGCGGCAGATAGAGCCAATCGCCGCCAGATCGTTCCTGAACCCGTCGTGGAACTGGACGAAGGAGACCGAAATGGCCTTGGTCCTGGGCCCCACCTGCGCGTCGAGCAGCTCGGGGCTTGGGAAGCCACCGGCAACGCTCACAGTTCTGACTTTGACGCCTCTTCTTTCCAGGTTCCGCCACGGGACGACGTTTGCCGGAAACTCCGCATCCAAAAGCAAAACTTCGTCCGCCGGTTTGAACGGAATGGCCTGCGCAGCGATGTTCAGCCCCACGGATGTGCTCGTGGTCAGGCAGATCTCCGCGGCCGAGGCGCCGATGAGCCGCGCCGCAAGCGATCTTGCGCGGTCCGCGCCCTCGAACTCACGCTCAGCAATATCGACGTCCGTTCGGCCGCGCAGCCGAAGAAGCGACATCATCGCATCAAGCGAGCCGTTAGGGATAATGCCCTGAGAAGCCCAGTTCAGATACGCCACGCCGTCCGGAAGCGTGAGCTCCGACCTCAGAGAAGCGACACCGTTGCTCATTGGAGTACTGCCCTCAAGCCTCAGCTTCCTCGCTCCGAATCTGGGAGAGGTCCCGACCTGTCAATGCCGAATTCGGCGCCTCGAGCAGGATATCGCGGCCGAGCTGAGCGTGTTCGTCCTTCTTCTTCCACAGCAGCCATTGTGGCTTTGCACCGCCGCGTTTGGTCCGGACCATCGTGAAGCCCCCCTTGAGCTTCTTCCCGTCGAGCCATATATCGAGGTGCCCACGGTCGTAGCACTCTTCAATTGAATGCGCACCCTTGGTCTCCGACTTCAAATCTCGATAGGTCCCGATGTCCCACACCATGACTGTCCCTGCGCCGTACTGGCCCTCAGGGATGACCCCCTCGAAGTCAGCGTAGTCGAGGGGATGGTCCTCAGTGGGAATAGCCAGCCGCTTCACCTTCGGGTCCATCGACGGGCCTTTCGGGACGGCCCAGGACTTCAACACGCCACCCATCTCAAGCCGAAGATCGTAGTGGAGATGGCTCGCATCGTGCTTTTGAACCACGAAGATGGGATCACCATCATGCTTCTGACCTCCGAACGGCTCCGGCGTATTGGCGTGGTCTCGCTTGGCTCGATATCCTGCAAGAGGGCCTTCATTTATCACCATCTATGGCTCCAACTTAAGAAACAATCCCTAGAAAGCACACAAAACGACGAAGTCATACTGGCATGTAAACTATCATGCCGCGCAAATGAATTACAGAATCACTTTGCAACTGACGAGTGAGACGTGCTGCTCCATTGATCCTGTGGCCACGCCACCCTCGGCCCGGCGTGATGCGTGGACTTGGCAGCGGAGGCGCCTCGCGGGTTGTCTTAATATGTCCCTGACCGCTTGGCGTAGGAGAGTTATCTTAAAATCGGTTAGAGTAAAGAAAAGAAGAAGTTTGACATGACTATTCTCGTTTTATATATTTATATTTGACATAATCTCTTTACCTGCTATAAGATGGGTTTTGATGTTTTGCATTTATGCTTGACATGCCTTGCGTAATGTGATACGCGATTTACTTGTTTTGGTTTTTTTATTGAGGCCTCGGCATTGAGACCTCGGGAGGGACCCCGCAAACGTTAGGAAAGGGGTGCAGCGATGCGCAGCAAGACGGTTGTCTGGGGTGTTCTGTTTTGTTTCACCTTCCTTCTGCTCCACGATTTCGGAGCGATGGCTTTTGCGGCCACAGGCCGGCCAGCCGGAAGGATCAATCCGAAAGTTCCACCGGGAAGGCGCGGCATTCCCAGCGGACTCTTAGCCGGCTCGTCGATGCAGGGCAATCCTTCGCGATTTACGGAGAATCTTGGGTTCTACGTGAAACAGAACGAGGGAGAACGGTTCAAGAACTTGTTCACTACATCTGGGAGGAAGGGCTCCGAATCAGCTATTGCAGATAAATGAGGATGTTCCAGCAATATATATTGGGAGATATCAGAATGCAAAGAACTCGTCCACTATCCATGGGCTTCTTCGGAAGAGACAAAACAGGATTGGCGCTCACAGCTGTGCTGAGCGTCGTCGCCCTGCTTACATCAGCCTGTAATCTAGGCGGCTCATCTCAAATTCGAAATCACGAAAGTCAGCGACAGGGAATTCGAGATCTCGCTTTCGCCGGCGACGGGCATTCCGTCATCTATGTCAGGAGAACTCGAACCATCGTGGTCGATGGAAACAGCGCGACTGCTTGTGAGTTTGGTGAGCTGTGCTTTTGGTCAGGAGCGGGTGTAACAGTGCATAGGTTTCAGGAAATCGCTGGGGCAAACCGGATGCCCTGCTTCCCATTTTTCTCTAATGCCGGTTTCCCACGTTACTTTGTTCTGAATGCGGTGCCTGGCGATGAGTGTGCGCAGAGTCTGCAGCCAGAGGCTAGCAGATATGCTCTCCCATGTGTCTACTGCCTCGACACTCAGAAGCCGCTGCTGGACACTCTGCTTTGCACAACGGACAACGCCGGCATTTGTGTTTACAAGGCCGGCGTCCCTCCAGAATTGCTTCCGGTCATCATCCAAGGAACGCATGTTCCCGGATCTTTGGCGAAGGTGCCTGGCGCTGGGCAGTTCAATGCTCCTGACTCGCCACTTGAAGGCAAGATATCGAGCAGTCGATTGAATGTGGCGATATACTCTCTGGAAGATGGCTCACTCAAGAAGCTCATAGCATTACCGAGTTATTCAGTGGCGGTTGACAGCTGCGTTGTGCCGACGGCCGGAGAACCCATTGTGGGCGTCGTACGAGGCGATCCTTCCAGCTCGAGAGCCACCGTGGACTTCATTCAGGGCGGCAAGACATTGGTTGCGGGCACGCGTGGACTTGGTGGAGTCACGCCT
>QMNL01000259.1 GCA_003647755.1 Candidatus Coatesiibacteriota bacterium | reverse complement strand
CCAAGCCTTGAACCTCGCAACGATGCTCATCGCGGGGTAATACAACACCACTGGTCAATATCCCGCTCCACAAAGCCCACTACGACTACAACAACTATATAACTAGGAAACTCAGGCTAGACCACCCAAAATGGAAACTGGCCTTAATGATCATAAAGAAAAGTGGCATCGTAGAGTCTAGTCTTGCCCTGATTCTCTAGGGGAGGCAAATGGGTATCAAATGCCCTTTTGTAATCGCCTGGTCCGTTTGTTAGGACTTCAGCTCTTTTGTAACCTTGCCTTGCCTTACGCTGTGTCGTGGGTCTCACTCACTGTCAGCCTTTGGACTCCGTCTGCGCGTCAGCCTTCTTTTCTGCCTTGGCTACCTCATTCGCCTGTTGCTGATAACGGCTTGCCTGTTCGCGCAGCTGTTGAGCACGTTCCTTGCGCTCTTTGGCATCATCTGCGAGAACCTCGGTGAGCCCGCCATCCGCCAAGGCTAGATCCCAGAGCGCATCCACCTGGTTCTCGATCTTTTCTGCTCGTTCCCAGAGCGCATCCGCCTTCCTCTGGATCTCTTCTGCGGATGTTTGTTTTTTCACCATAACAATCTCACCTCCTTTCCTTAGTCTTTGCACTTGAACATCCTAGTCTATTAGCGTCTCGTTCGTCTTATTAGGCGGTTCTTGAGCTACCATCATTAAGTGTGTAAATACAAGTTAAGCGGCCTTGGTTGCTTTGTCAATCTGTTTTTCTCTGCCATCGACGTAGACCACGCCATCAAAGACCCGTTTCATAAGTTCTGGGGCCTTCAGTCGCTTGAACCTTCTCTCGGCTATCATCAACATTTTCCATAAGACAGCGGTCGCATTCTCGACCTTCTTGAAGCGTTTTGCCGCGTTGGTTCGCAGACGGACGCTTGCGAACGGCGATTCGACGGGATTCGTCGTCCGAATGTGCCTCCAGTGCTCTTCGGGATAGTTGAAGAACGTAAGCATCTGTTCCCAACCTCGGTCCAGCACCGCCGCGGCCCGTTGGTGACCATGCTCCCGACACCAACTTTGGAACCTCCCTCTCTCACGTTGAGCCTCCTGTGTGCACGACGCGTAAACAATCCGCCGCACTCGTAACTTCGCCTCTTCCTGAAGCCTCTTTGGCAACTTGTCGAGCACGTTACGCATCTTATGGTTCCAACACCGCTGCTCCCGCGCCTCAGGATAGATGTTCCGCAGACCGCCCCAAATGCCCAAATTCCCGTCGCCGATGACCAGACGAGGCGCGTTCATGCCGCGTCTTTTGAGGTCCCTTAAGAACGAAGACCAACTCTCTATCGACTCGCGATGGCCCGGCTGGATGGCCACCACCACCTTGCGCCCGTCGCTCAGGCCAGCAATTGCGACCAGAACCGCCGCCTTTGCCTTCTCCAAGCCAGCCTTGACGTAGATGCCGTCAACCCAAAGATACACCACCTCAAGGTCATCCAGCCGACGCGATGACCACTGCTCAAACTCGGCCTGCCACTTCTTTTTGAGGCGGCCAACCGTGGCTGCTGAGATCGGCGCATCCTCACCCAATAGGCCGCGAAGCGCAAGGTCAAAGTCGCCCTCCGCCAGCCCATGTAAGTAAAGCTCGGGAACCAGCTCGTTCACCTCCTTTGTTCGACGCTGAAACAACGGCAAAAGGCGGCTCTCAAAACGCTCTTCGGCACCACGCACTCGAGGACGACGAACCGTTATCGTCCCGCTACTCAACGTTACATTCCGAGGCTTACCGTAGCCATTCCGGCTGCCTGAAGCGCCGTCGATGGCCTTGCGCCGCTCGTATCTGCCCCGGCCCAGAAACTCCGTCACCTCCTCTTCCAACACGTCCTGAAAGCACTCCTGAATCCGTCCCCGAATCCACGCCTCAAGACCTTCCCAACACGGGCTTGACTTCCTATCTCCAACTGTGCTCTTCTTGCTCATGGCGGTGTTCTCCTTTCTTCACCTTAAGCGTTTCTTATTTCCTATAAGGTAAACACCGCCTAACCCAATTTCCACACCTTTTGGGGTAAGCTCGTTTAAGTTGATTTCTGGCAAAATGCAAATACAGATTGGTTCAACGAGCCTGCAAAGTCAACTGTAGATTCACCGTCTCAGACAAAGCTCACGCGGGCGGCGGCAGGCTGCTGTATTGACGCGGTCAAGATAGCCATTCTGGAAGGCGTGCTGTATATTCGTCGTCGAGCCAGGATGCGCGGGTTCGTTCGAGCAAACGATAAGTATGCGATTCTCAGGGCTCCCTGTTTTACGGGAGTTTTTGTATCAGGTGTGGGGCAGAACATGTTTTTGCAGTATCAGAATAAGGCCGCGAGAGAAGACATACTTGGCAAGAGCCTACAAAGCCACTTGGTCTGTGAGGATGGCTCTGGGGCTTCATCCAACAGGTTGATTCGGGGCGAGAATGCCGAAGTCCTGCGACATCTGTTGTGCGACTCCAGTGTTCGAGGCAGGGTTGATCTGGTTTACATCGATCCGCCATTCTCAACAAATACTGTCTTCAGGATGGGGAAGGAAAGGGCGAACACAGTCAGCTCCAGCCGGTCGGATTCCCCGGCGTACGCAGACCTGCTTAGGGGGACCTCGTTTCTCGAGTTCCTGCGCGAGCGACTCATACTCATAAGGGAGCTTATGTGCAAAACCGCTAGCATCTACCTGCACATAGACTACAAGGTTGGGCATTACGTGAAGATATTAATGGACGAGGTATTCGGGGCACACAATTTCAGGAACGACATAACGAGGATAAAGTGCAACCCGAAGAACTTCCGTAGGAGGTCCTTTGGCAGCGTTAAGGACCTCATTCTGTTCTACACGAACTCAGCCCGTTATACGTGGAATGAGCCGAGGGCAGCGCTGAGAGAGGAAGACCTTTGCAGGCTATTCAAGAAGGTTGACAAGGATGGTCGGCGCTACACAACCGTTCCTCTGCATGCGCCGGGCGAGACGCGAGATGGTTCGACAGGCGAGGCTTGGAGAGGGATTAAGCCCCCGAAAGGCAGGCACTGGCGGAGCGATCCGAAGGTCCTCGAGGAGTTGGACCGGTGTGGGCTAGTTGAGTGGTCCGCCAACGGAGTACCCAGAAAGAAGATATTCGCAGACGAGGCAAACGGAAAGCGCTTACAGGACATCTGGGAGTTCAAGGACCCTCAATACCCGTCATACCCCACGGAGAAGAACATCGATCTTCTGAAGCTCATCGTTTCCACGTCATCAAATGAGGGAGACCTTGTGCTCGACTGTTTCTGTGGGTCTGGGACAACATTGTTGGCGGCCGAACAGCTGGGCAGGAATTGGATTGGCGTGGACCAATCCGAGCAAGCAATAGCCGTCGCTAGGAAGCGGCTAGCTGCTGAGCAGGCCACTGTGTTTCGCGCGAAGGCCGACTACGACTTCCTGAGGCTGGCGCCTTCCGATGCATAGATGCGACTGGGCAACCAGCGAGCTGCTCATCGAGTACCATGATACCGAGTGGGGTGTTTTCACTTTGGATGAGGTCCTGCACTTCGAGCAGATATGCCTCAGTGGTTTTCAGGCGGGCCTTAGCTGGGAGATAGTTCTGAAGAAACGTGCGTTCTTGAGGGAGGCGTTTGCTGGCTTCGTCCCGGAGAAAGTGGCGAGATTTGACGAGAGCATGATTGCACGCATCGCTCGTGATGCGCGAGGCATCAGGAACGTCCGAAAGGTTCGTTCGGTTGTGAACAACGCGAGAGCTTTCTTGGAGCTCACGAGCAATCATGGGTCATTCCCTGAATTCGTCCTTGATTTTCTTGGCGGTGCGGTTCGGACTAGTCATCACCGTTCGTGGAGCGAAGTGCCTTCGTCAACAGCCGAATCTGAGGCCTTAAGCAAACTGCTGCGGGGGCATGGGTTCACTTTTTTCGGGCCGACCATCGCATACGCATATCTGCAGTCTGTGGGATTCGTGAACGATCACATAATCTCCTGTTTCCGGCGAGACCGCTGAGATACCCGCCTCTTCGGGGTCTTGGTTTTCGTGGCCCCGCTCACTCTTAAACGGGACAGAGACCGCGAAAGCCAAGATGCCAATCGCCGTTCAAATGGCCTTGGTATTCT
>QMNL01000258.1 GCA_003647755.1 Candidatus Coatesiibacteriota bacterium | reverse complement strand
GGGGGATTCGCCCTCGTCAATCACCTCGTAGCTCGCATCGTCTATCAGGTCAAGCCGAACGCCGTCGCCCACGACCGGCGTTCCCGCTGCGTCCTTCACCACACACTCAAGCCTCGCCACCTCGTCCAGCAGAATCGGCAGATTAGCGCTTCCATCGGCGGCCGCCTGAAGCGCGAAGTAGAACCGCTCGAGATGAACCAGCCCCCGCGTATAGACAACCTTGGCCTTATAGTTGCCCGCAACGACCTCGCCAAAATCCACGCGCCCAGACGCATCGCACTGACGGCTTGCCACAACTTCCGAGAACGGGGCTGCCTGGTGCGAGAGATAGACTGTTGTCGATCCGGACGGCACACGGCCGAACGAGTCGGAGACCGTGAAGACGAGGCTCGAACAGAGCGGAATCTCCACACGCCGCGTCTGGCTCGAGTGCGGCTGAACCACTATGTCGAACGTGTAGAAGCCACCATCGCTGCGCATCGACCAGTGATGAACCTCTGCGAAGTATATCCCCGGAGCCACGTTATCAAAGAGCGCCTCGCCCAGGCCGTCGCAACGTCTCTGGCCGACGAGCGTGCCGGTGATCTGGTCATATAGGTGGACGTCTATGTCCCCCGTTGGCACCGATCCCACCTGGGAGCGAACCTGGACCTTGAGGTCGCCGCCAGAGCGAAAGCTGATCGTCGCCTTGACTGTCTCGCCCGAGCCGACGACGATGTGGTGCTTGAACTTGACAACGACAGGCTGCACGCCCACATGCTTGACCCTGACGAAGTAGGTCTCGGCGCCAAGCCCCGAGAAGGTCAGCTTGCCGTTGGCGTCCGTCGCGATCTCGCCAGGCGGGTCCTTGAACGCAAAACTGTGCTCCACGAAGACCGCGCCCAGCGCATCGCCCGCCGAGACGGGACCAGAATCGTCGAGCACCGTTACCTCTATGGTCGCCGCGAAAGATGCCCCGGAAAAAGTTACGAGGCACAACAACGGAAGCAGCAGCGCGCTCAACCTGCTAGGCCAAGCCGGAGGACCCATGTTTCGCATCTATTTTTTGCTCATCATCTCGTAACTGGCACATAACATAATACAATAGCGTGCACAGCGGTCAATGAACAGGCCTTGTCGCTGCGGGAAGATATCCGGGATACCGACTTGATGGCATCCTGCCTTATCAGCAACCGTCGTCTAGACGTTGGCCATTGCCGCTTCCAGCCCCATCCCATCTACGCATCTTCCATCGTCAAAGCTTGCTCACAAGTCTGTCGAGCACGCTCTTGCGAACAGACTCCGAAAGCCTCTTCGCTACCGCGAGCAACTCCTCCGCCTCATCCCTTGTCTTGGTGACGAAATCCGTGTCAGTGATGCCAGCGAGGTTGATCAATACGTTCATGTAAGCGCTCTCCGCGGCCGCGTAGCCCATCAATGCCGAAACGCCAGCGTCGCTCAAGGAGTTCACGTTCCCCTTCTCCGCCACCGTGTTAGCCAACTTCAACGCATCCAGCGATTTCCTCAAGACCGACAACGGGACCAATGTGGCATCCTTCGTGGCCTCCTGAATCGCCCTATCCCGCTCGGCCTTCTCCTCAGGCGTCTTCTTCTTCATGCGCATCTTAGCCATCACGCTGTCGAAGGCCTCCGCATCGGTATCTATCGTCCGCAGAAACTCGTCCTTCAAGGGCTGACCCGCCAAAGCAACCTCGGACATCGCGGCGTTGTGCTCCGTGTAGCCCTTCTTGCCGTGCGTCAGGTTCGCAACCATTACCGCAAGCGAGGCGCTCATCGCACCAGACAACGCCGCAACGCTGCCCCCGCCGGGTGCGGGCGAATCGGTTGACAGCTCGTCCGCGAAATCGCAGAGCGTCATCTTCCTCAGCGAGCCCTCATCATCGGCAAATTGATACTCGATGATCTTCTCCTTCGGATCGAACGGGGCCACCTCGCTCATACCCATCGACTGCGCAGCCACGCGAATAAGCTCCTTCTCCGGCTGCCCAGGGCACTTGCCCTGTTTCTCCAGATAGTAGCGCCCGGCCACAAGCATCGCCTCTTTCGGTATGAGGCCCACGAGCTCCGTCCCAGTTACCACAAGCCCTCGCTTCTGCGCCTCCTCTCTGCACACCTCGACCGCCAAGTGCGGTGGCGTTACCTTGTAATTGGTCAGGTTCATCGAGACCTGCGCCATCGCATACTCGTCGATATACCACCCGGTTGCCTTGCAGAACTTCAGCCGACCAGGCACTTTGATCGCCTTACCGTTCTCGTCCCGCACTATCTTGCCGTTCTCGTCGCGCTTGGCACGGCCAGCCTCGCGGATGCTCAGGGCGATGTCCCTTGCCTTTCGCCGGTCTCTCGTATTGAGGTTCACGTTATAGGCTATAAGAAACTCCCGCGCACCGACGCATGTCGCCCCGGACCTTGGGTTGAAGATTGCCTCGCCAAAATCGGGCTTCCAGTTCGGGTCCTTGAGCTTCTCGGCCAGCCCCTCATACTCCCCCTGCCTCACCGTCGCGAGGTTCCGCCGCTCCGGCCTGGATGCCGCATTCTCGTAGAGATATATCGGGATGCCAAGCTCCTCAGCAACTCGCTTGCCGACCGCCTTCGCTATCTCCACGCAATCATCCATCGTAACGCCCGCCACGGGCACGAACGGGCACACGTCGGTCGCACCCATCCGCGCGTGGGCGCCCTTGTGCTTCCGCATGTCGATGAGCTCCTGTGCCCTCCTAATCGCATTGAACGCTGCATCTTTCACGCCCTCCGGCGTCCCAATGAACGTTACGACCGTCCGGTTGGTGTCCGCTCCCGGGTCAACGTCGAGAAGCTTCACCCCGGCGGTTGCAGTTATCGCCTTGGCGATCTCGTCTATGATTGCCTTATCCCGACCCTCGCTGAAGTTCGGCACACACTCCACAAGCTTTAGCATCATCTCACCTCACAATCTCAAATACTACGCTCGCCTCGTTAGCCAAAGGTTGATGTATTATAGCGCAAGCTCTGGAGCGGTCAAGGCGGCCATGCTGCAAGCCGCCACGAATGAATCCAACCTTGCAGTCATGATAGCCGAGGCATTGTGCAACTGAAGTGCGTCGCGGACGGCGATCTGGGGCGGTATCTATGTATCCCCCAAGGCATAAGCGCCACACTCCCTACAATCTGGCTTACAGCGGGCCATCGGTTCCGGCTGGATGGGGTGCGTCCTTTTCGGACATGGGCTTCTGCCCTCCATCCGCGGGGAGCCCGCAACGTTCCCGGCTCCAATCTGGTTATTGGGGCTGGCCGATGTGCTTGACATCAGTAGCGTCGTGAACTATATTTAACCGTAGTAATAATCACACCTTACTTGGGGATTTGCAGGATGTTTTTGGGCAGCAAGTCAGTGACTAGTGTTAAGGAAGGGCGTGTTTACCCGCTTATCGCCCTTAGGGACAAGGTGCTCTTTACGGACGTACTCGTCCCGCTGTTCATAGGCCGGGCGAAGTCTGTAAGCGCCATCAAGTCCCTGAAGGACAACGAGAACCTCATCGTATTCGCCATGCAGAAGGACGTGGAGGAGAACGATCCTGCCCCGGAGGGCATTTACAAGATTGGTGTGCTGGCGAAGATCAAACAGAAGATAGTGATGTCAGACGACAGCATCAAGGTTCTCGTTGTTGGGCTGAGGAGGGCGATCATAAGGCGTTTTGTTCAGACTGAACCGTTCCTTGCTGTCGAGGCGGAGCTGATAGAGGAGGCAGAGCTCGCTGACAGTTTCTACTCACGGCTGCTCGACGAGGTCAAGGACAAGTTCAGCTATTGCGTGCAGATAAACCCGCGGCTGGGCAACGAGGTGGCCAGGTCGATCACACGTATCGAGGAGCCGCAGAAATTGTTGGGGGCGATAGTTCAGCATCTTTCGACGCCCAGCAAGATGCAGCAGGAGCTGCTGGAGGTGCTGAATATCAGGTCTCAGTTGGAGCGTCTTCTGGACTTGTTGGATGCTGAGATCAAGACGCTGGAGCTGGATGACAAGCTCAAAGAGGACGTCAAGAAGCAGCTGGAGCAGTCGCAGAAGGAATACTATCTCAACGAGAAGATGAAGGCGATCCTGCGGGAGCTGGGCCGGGATGACAGCAG
>QMNL01000257.1 GCA_003647755.1 Candidatus Coatesiibacteriota bacterium | reverse complement strand
TGCTCCTGTCTGGGCGAAGGAGAGCAGAAAAGTAGCGATGCATCTCAGTCTCCCCAATAATCAGACTGATGGCAAGGCAGATGGTGCGATGAGCACGGCGTGCCGCTGTGCAGAGGCTATGAGCTCAGCAGGCATCGGTCTGTAAGTTACACCCTTTGGGTGACTTTGGAGTGCGGCGGCTTGACGCCGCTTTGATTTGCGGTGGCTTGACACCGCGCTCCAATAAACAGCTTCATCTCTTTCCCAAAGGTGATTGCTGCAACGATGATTGATATAGGATCGATGTCGCGTCAAGCCGCGACGAGAAAAAGCGGCGTCAAGCCGCCGCACTCCAAAAGGCGAGGCTGCGTCAATCTTTATTGGGGAGTCTGGTCAGTGCTTGTTTGGTAGGTTGGTGCGTTTTATTCTGAGAGGTTGTGGTGCAGGGTGATTTGGATTCGGGATAACTGGCAGGAAACTTGACAAATTATGACTCAGGTTTTATAGTCATTATGCGTGGCTACAATACGCGAAAATGACACTCAATAACGTAGGAGGCAGATTTATGGGAAAGACAATTGGCATCGACCTCGGCACGACCAACAGCGTCGTCGCTGTGATGGAGGGCGGCGAGCCGACAGTGATCGCGAACGCTGAGGGCGGGCGAACGACTCCGTCGGTGGTGGCGTTCACGGACAAGGGCGAGCGGCTTGTGGGCCAGATAGCAAAACGTCAGGCCGTAACCAATCCTGAGAACACCATATATTCGATCAAGCGCTTCATGGGCCGTCGGTTCAATGAGGTTTCAGAGGAGATGACGATGGTCCCGTATAAGGTTGTTGCGGGGCCGAATCAGGACGTTCGAGTGGTGGCTCAAGGTAAGAAGTTCTCGCCGCCGGAGATATCTGCGCTCATTTTACAGAAGATGAAACAGTCGGCGGAGGATTATCTCGGCGAGAAGGTTACCGACGCGGTCATCACCGTGCCAGCCTACTTCAACGACAGCCAGCGTCAGGCTACGAAGGACGCTGGGCGTATCGCTGGGTTGACAGTGAAGCGGATCATCAATGAGCCGACGGCGGCTGCGTTGGCCTATGGGCTTGACAAGAAAGAAGACCAGACGATCGCCGTTTACGATTTCGGCGGGGGGACGTTCGACATCTCGATTCTGGAGGTAGGTCAGGGCGTAGTTGAGGTAAAGGCGACGAACGGCGACACGCATCTTGGCGGCGACAACCTGGATCAGCGGATAATCGATTGGCTGGTGGCCGAGTTCAAGAAGGATCAGGGGATTGATCTCTCTAAGGACCAATCGGCGCTTCAGCGTCTGAAGGAGGCTGCTGAGAAGGCCAAGATGGAGCTCTCGACGGTGGCGGAGACGGACATCAACTTGCCGTTCATAACGGCTGACCAGAGTGGTCCGAAACATCTCAGCATGAAGCTCTCGAGGTCGAAGTTTGAGAGCCTTGTTCACGATCTTCTGGAGAAGACGGTTGAGCCCTGCAAGAAAGCGCTGAAGGATGCAGGTCTGTCTGCCAACCAAGTAGATGAGGTGGTCCTGGTGGGGGGCTCGACGCGTATCCCGAAGGTTCAGCAGATCGTCAAGGACCTCTTCGGGAAGGAGCCGCACAAGGGCGTGAACCCCGACGAGGTCGTTGCGGTTGGAGCGGCCATCCAGGGTGGCGTGCTGTCCGGGGACGTCAAGGATGTGCTCCTTCTGGACGTTACGCCCTTGTCACTGGGGATCGAGACGTTGGGCGGCGTGAGCACGGTTCTGATCGAGCGGAACACGACCATCCCGACGAAGAAAAGCCAGATATTCTCCACTGCTCAGGACAACCAAACAACGGTCGAGATTCATGTGCTCCAGGGCGAGCGTCCGATGGCTGCTGACAACAGGACGCTGGGCAAATTCCAGCTCGTCGGTATCCCGCCCGCGCCTCGTGGAGTGCCCCAGATCGAGGTAACGTTTGACATCGATGCGAACGGCATCGTGAACGTTTCTGCGAAGGACCTCGGCACCGGCAAACAGCAGCAGATCACAATAACCTCATCCAGCGGTCTCGACGAGAATGAGATCAAGAAAATGGTGAAGGAGGCCGAGGCGCATGCAGAAGAGGACAAGAAAAAACGCGAGAAGATTGACCTGCGGAACCAGCTTGATGGGCTGATATTCCAGACCGAGAGGACGATCAAGGACAACAAGGAGAAGATCCCGATAGCGGATGTGAATGCGGCCGAGAAGGCGCTTGAGACTGGCAAGAAGGCGTTGGAGTCGGATGATGTTGACCGGATCAGGTCTTCGATGGAGGAGATAACACAGATATCTCACAAGATCGCCGAGGCGATGTACAAGGCTACTACACAACAACAGCAGGCACAAGAGGGCCCTGGCGCAGGCGGGGCAGGCCAGCAGACTGCGTCTGAAGAGGGCCCAGGCGGAAAATCTGAGGACAACGTGGTCGATGCAGAATACGAGGAGGTTGACTAGGCGGACGTCTGATAGGTTTCGGAGAGCTGGTGGGGGCGCTGGCGCCTCCGCCAGCTGCACGTCGGCCTCGTTCGATGTAGGAATCAAGCGATGAGAGACTACTATGAGATTCTGGGCGTCAGCCGCGGCGCCTCAGCGAAGGAGATCAAGTCCAAGTATAGGAAACTGGCGCGGAAGTATCATCCGGACGTCAATCCCGGTGATAAGAAGGCTGAGGCGAGGTTCAAAGAGGTATCCGAGGCATACCGCGTTCTCTCCGATGAGAAGCTCCGGAAACAGTATGACCAGCTGGGCCACGAGATGTTCACGAAGGGCTATGCGAGCCAGGCCGGCGGTGCGGGCGCTCAGGGCTTTGACTTCAGCAATTTCGATTTCAGCGCGTTCGGTCGAGGCGCAAGACGCTCGTCTGGTTTCGGGAGTTTCCGGGACATGTTTAGCAGCATTTTTGGCCAGGAGAGCCCGTTTGGCCGCGGACGAGCTGGGCAAGCTGCGCCCAGAAGGCCGCAGGACATTCACTACAGGATGGAGATCGGTTTCATGGACGCTGTCAAGGGTCGCAAGGCGGTTATCTCGCTGAGACGGGAGGTTCTTTGCGGCACATGCAGAGGCACTGGGGTCAGTCCTGGGTCAACTGGGACCTGCCCGACTTGCGGGGGGACAGGGAAAGTTCAAAGCCCGGTACCTGGGTTTGGGAACGTAGTTGAAGTCTGTCCACGCTGCGGAGGTAGTGGGAAGGTTGGCAGCCCGTGTCAGGCGTGTCAGGGGAAGGGAACAACGGTCAAGACCGAGCGCATCAGGGTAACGATTCCCCCTGGCATCGACGATGGAGGCAAGATTCGCATACCTGGGAAGGGCAATGAAGGCCCCGGCGGCGTTTCAGACCTGTACATCACTTTCAACGTGCAGAAGCACCCCTTCTTCACTCGGAAGGGTCCGAATATATACTGTGAGGTGCCTATCAGTGTGCCTGAGGCAGTCCTTGGAGCAAAGATTCAGATACCAACCATAGATGGCCGAGCCAACATGCGAATCCCGCCCGGCACGCAGTCCGGGCAGACGCTTCGCCTTAAAGGCAAGGGCGTTCAGATTGGCAAATCGGGGGCTCGGGGCGATCAATACGTAACGGTCAGGATCGTCGTGCCAAAGAAGATGAGCGAGGAGATGAGGCAGCTGATGAGGGAGTTCGTCAGATTGAGCCCGGAGAACCCAAGAGCATCACTTAGCGGCTTTTGAGATTCAAGGTGTCGGAAATGGATGACGAGAGCAAAGAATTCTTCTCAATAGGTGTTGTAGCGCAGATGCTGGACGTGCACCCCCAGACCCTCCGGCATTACGAGCGCAGGGGACTCGTGGTGCCCACCCGAACCGAGGGCAACACTCGGCTTTACTCGCGGGAAGACGTCAACAAACTCAGGATGATCCTGAGGCTGGCCAATGAGCTGGGCGTCAACCTCGCTGGCATAGAGGTCGTCCTCAACATGCGTGAGAAGATCAAGGACCTGGAGGCCGAGCGGAACCAGCTGGTCCAGGCCATATTTGAGGCCCTCCGAGAGGAGCTCCAGAGCACTGACTCGGAGGTCAAAAACGCGCTCATCAGGGTGCAGTCCGGCTTTCTGGCCAAGTCTTAGTCCGCCGAGGGG
>QMNL01000256.1 GCA_003647755.1 Candidatus Coatesiibacteriota bacterium | reverse complement strand
TCTCCTCCAAGGCCGAGATCGCGGGCGACGTAACGATCGGGCCTCATTGCGTGATTGACGAGGGGGTCAGGATAGGTCCCGGCACGTCGGTCCAGATGGGGGCATATATAACCGGAGACACGACTATCGGCAAAGGCTGCCAGATATTCCCCTTTGCGATCATCGGCATAGTGCCACAGGACCTGAAGTTCAAGGGCGAGAAAACATCGGTGGTGATCGGTGATAACAACGTCATTCGCGAGTTCACAACTATCCATCGCGGGACGAAGGGCGGCGGTGGCGTAACACGGATTGGCAACAACAACCTTCTCATGGCCTACAGCCACGTAGCCCATGACTGCACGATCGGCAACCACACGGCCCTGGCGAACGCGGCCTCGCTTGCGGGGCATATCGTCATCGAGGATCACGCGGTGATCGGAGGGCTGGTCGGCGTGCATCAATTCGTGCAGATTGGCACGCTGTCGATGACGGGCGGTTGTTCGGCTGTGGATAGGGATGTTCTGCCATACACACAGGTAGCCGGCGTGCGCGCGAGGCATTTCGGGCCCAACATTATCGGCCTGCGCCGTGCGGGGTTCCCGTCCGAAAAGATAGCAGCGCTCAAGGAGATCTATCGCCTCATATTCAGAGCAAACCTCAGGCGGCAGGATGCGCTGGCTCGGATTGAGGAGGAGTTCGGCGAGCTTGCGGAGGCGAGGCACATTATTGAATTTATTGGGCGCTCGAGGCGGGGTCTGTGCTCGGAGTAGCCTGCGCATGGTGCGCGTCAGGGCATTGCCATCCAAGTCGGCTGCGCCGATGAGGTCGTGAGGGCTGGCGCGCGAAGGGGGAAGACGGCGTGGTGTCAGCGCACTGGGGAATAGAGACTCATCGGCAGAGTTGAGGTTGACATGTCAAAGGTGAAGATCGGTGTGGTTGGCGTGGGTTACCTCGGCTCCCGCCACGCGAGGATTCTCAGCGAGATGCCCGGCGTGGAGCTTTTGGGCGTTTACGACATTGATGAGGGGGCCCGGGAGGGAACCGCCAGGAAATGCCACTGCCGTGCCTTCAAGTCCCTCGGGGAGCTCGCCGGGGCGGTGGATGGGGTGGTTGTGGCGACTCCCACACGGACTCACCTCGAGGTCGCAGGCCAGTGCTTGGACCTCGGTCGGGCGGTCCTCGTGGAGAAGCCGATCGCAGACACTCTCGAGGCCGGGCGGGACATGGTAAGGCTGGCGGATGCGTCCGGGGCACTGCTCCAAGTGGGGCACTCCGAGCGGTTCAACCCGGCGTTTGTGGCCGTCGGCAAGTTCATCCATGAGCCACGGTTCATTGAAACGGACAGGCTAACTCGGTCTGCGGGCCGGGGCCTTGACGTTGACGTCATCCTCGACCTAATGATACACGACATCGACCTCATAGCCAGCTGCTTCACCAATGACCCATCGTTCATCTCTGCTGTTGGTGTGCCAGTCCTGTCGGACAATGTCGATATCGCAAATGCCCGGCTTGAGTTCCCGAACGGCGCGGTCGCGAACCTCGTGGCCAGCAGGATAAGCATCTCAAAAATGCGGAAGATCAGGTTCTTCCAGCCCGACACATACATATCGGTCAATCTCCTCTCCCACAAGGTCAAGATGTATCACAAGCAGGGCAAGCTCGACCGCAAAAAGCCACTGACGGCGCTGAGAATCGCCCGCTATATCAAGAGGCAGCCCATCCGCGTGGCGGGGCCGGAACCACTTCAGGCAGAGCTTCAAGCGTTCGTCCACTCACTCAAGGGCAACCGGCCCGCGGTCGTCTCCGGCGCCGACGGCCTCCGCGCACTCACCTGGGCATTCGCGATCAAGGACTCCATAGACCAGCATTTCAGGGTCCTTTCTGATGCCAGCGATGGGTAGCGTCCCGCCACACCAACCCGATCCTCGCCGCAGAAAACTCCTGGTCATCGCCGGGGAAGCATCCAGCGACCTGCACTGCGCCTCGTTAATCAGGGAGCTGAGGTCGCTTCGTCCGGAACTAGAGTTTGTGGGGATAGGCGGCGATAACATGCGTGCCCAGGGGGTGGAGCTCTTCGGACACGTTAGGGAGCTGGGCGTGGTGGGTGTCTCGGAGGTCCTTAAAAAACTGGGCCGGATACTTGCAGCCTACCGACACGCCGTGAGGCTCCTGCGGTCGGGCGAGATAGCGGCGACCATCTTTGTTGACTATCCCGATTTTAACCTGAGGCTTGCCGCGCGGGCGCACAGATACAAGATACCCGTCCTCTACTACATCAGCCCGCAGGTCTGGGCCTGGAGACGCGGGCGAGTCAAGAGTATCTCGGAGCTGGTGGATGAGATGTTGGTCCTGTTTGAGTTTGAGAAGGAGCTTTACGAGCGGGCGGGAGTGCATGTTCGGTTCGTTGGGCACCCGCTTCTGGACACGGTGAAGCCCACGCAGGACAAGGAGGCGTTTCTTGATCTTGTAGGTCTAGACCCGGACAAGCCTGTGATCGCCCTGCTGCCCGGCAGCCGCACCAGCGAGATCGAGCGGTTGCTGCCTGTCTTTCTCGAGGCGACCAGGTCCACCTCTTCCCTGCTCGACTCCAAACCGCTCCAAGTAATACTTGCACTGGCCAAGACGATTGACCCCAAGCTCGTGGCCAGGATTATGGCTCCATATCCAGAAGTAGTCGTCGTTCGGGGGCAGACCTACAACGCACTTGCCGCCTCGGACGCAGCGATTGTGGCGTCGGGCACGGCAACGCTTGAGGCGGCCATCCTTGGGGTTCCGATGGTAGTTGCCTATAGAGTCTCTTCCCTGACCTACTTGGTCGGAAAGCTTCTCGTCACGGTCAATCACGTCGCGCTTCCAAACATAATTGCCGGCAGAAGGATCGTGCCGGAACTGGTGCAAGGGGACCTCACTCCAAAGAGGCTAGGGGGTGAACTCGCCCTGCTACTGAAGGACGCCGGTCTGCGCGAACAGCAGAAAGATGAGCTCAAGAGGGTAACGAGCCTGTTGGGTGAGTGCGGAGCGTCCAAGAGGGCGGCCGGGGTTGTCGCAGAGTTCCTAAGCAGAAGAATGCCCCCGCACAGATCAGCCGGCTCTTGACCCACGCGGCCTCAACAATAGCTGATTGAAACGCAAACCAGAGGTCCTTGCGGGGGCCGTCACGATCAACTTGATCATCGGGGGAGATTCTGCTTGACCCCGCAAGACCCGCCAATTAAGATTCCCAAAACCCTACACGATTAGTATGGGGCCGTAACGACTTGAGAACCTAATTGGGAGGAAGACTTATGGACTCAAAACCGTTCGATCAGAAGGGCGCATTGCCTGCAAAACCAGCCGACAAACCTGCCGCACCGATGAGTGGGACCACCGGGGATGCCGCGAAGAGCAGCCCAGCTGGGTCCGGGCAACCCGAGGCGGCTGGCGCTTCACCAACGGAGGCCAAGGCGGAGGCAAAGCCCAAAGACACCACTTCAAAGCCTGCTGGCAAGAAGAAGTCGCATGTAACCCCCACCGAGGTGAAGAAGCTGCAAGCAGCTTTGGTGGAGAAGCTGAAGAGAGCTCCCGAAGGTCTGCGGACAGTTGACCTGGCCAAGCAGTTGCAGATTTCGACCTCTAAGCTGACGTTCATTGCGTCAGACCTTCTCAAGAAAGGAGAGATCAAGAAGGCTGAGGTGAAGGACAGAGTCGTCTATCTCAGCAAGGATGCCGAGGTTTCCACGGCAGCGATGGAGCGGGAGAAGGTCTTCAAGGAAGTGCTCGCTCTATTGAAGGCCGCACCAAAGGGTATGAAGATTGCTGACATGGCCGCCAAGACCAAATACACGCGTCAGAAGCTGGCCGCAGCGCTGAAGCCTCATCTAGATTCTGGGGTTCTTAAGAAGGTCAACGATTTATATGTTCTGACTGGAAAGCCCATCAGCGAGACATCAAAGAAGGGGGCTACGGCCACGAAGCCATCGCCCAAGCCGGAGCTCAAGAAGGCTCCAGAGAAGAAAGAGCCTCCAAAGGTCCCGCCAAGACCAGCAGTCAAGAGCACATATCGGCCGCCGGCGAAGGTCAAGACCGGAAGAGGTATCGCTTGGCTTGCTCTCATTCTCGCAATTATCTCGATTGTAATGTGGGCGAGCGTTTGGAGG
>QMNL01000255.1 GCA_003647755.1 Candidatus Coatesiibacteriota bacterium | reverse complement strand
CTCCTGAACGGCTACGACTGCACAATCAAGGACAGATTCCGTTGCGAGAAACTGATCAACTACCTCTTCGAGGGCCATCAGGAGCCGGAGTTCGTCTTTCAGATGGATGGCCGCAACGCAGTTCTCAGCCCGGACCTCGCTGCAAGATGTAGGCAGCTCGAGTCGCAGCTGGGCAGGCAAAAGTACAAACCGTTGACACTTGCGTGGGGTCGTGGAAAGCGTCCGCTGTCGGAGTGGAGAATCGTGCGCGGCGATTCTGATTTTGAAACTGCCAACGCCCCAAGGCGAAGCACTGATGCCACGCTCTCGTTTGACCTTTCTAAGGGGCCAGTCAAGCTCATAAGCCCGGTCCTCAACTTCTCCACACTGGACGTGGCCTCGGTAACGCTAGTCGGCCACCTCGGGCAGCTGTCGGGCGAGACGACGTGTCAGCTGGAGTGGGTTGTCCTTCCGAATCGGGAGGTCATTAGCAATAAAGCGGCCGTTATCCCAGTGTATAAGAAGATGAGACATCCGTCCGTGGAGCTGTCGGCGCCCTGGTGGAAACACAAAGAACCTGAGCACAAGAAACGACCTAATCAAATAAGCATAGACCTCGGCTCGAGGACCGATTGGGTCTTTGAGCGGCGGGTGATAGAGAGAATCGCGGTCAAGCTAGATGGCAGCGCACACGTAACGATCGCAGCCATTCAGCTCGACCCACCGGCCCCATCCCGCAAGCTCAACTTAGAGCCTGTCATCCAGTTCCACGAGCATCGCTAGGCTGGCCCCGCTGTGCGGGCCTATTATTTGTCCACTTCTTTGTCTCGGCCACGTTCCAGCCGCAGACCCAGCTCCTCGAGAACGCTATCATCGACGGCCGCAGGAGCCCCGGTCATCAGGCACGACGCCGCGGTCGTCTTTGGGAAAGCGATCACCTCGGAGATCGAGTTGACCCCACAAAGCTGCATGACCATCCTGTCGAAGCCAAACGCAATGCCACAGTGGGGCGGCGTCCCAAATCTGAGCGCATCGAGAAAAAAGCCGAAGCGTCGTCGCGCCTCCTCCTCGCCGATGCCTACGGTCTTTAGCACCCGGTGTTGAAGCTCAGGGTCGAATATCCTGACGCTTCCGCTGGCGATCTCCTGGTCGTTGACGACAAGGTCGTAAAGCCTCCCCCTGACCCTCAGCGGGTCGGTCTCAAGCAGCGGTTCGTCCTCGGGAAGTATGCCGCTGAATGGGTGGTGCATCGGGACTATCTCCCCGGTCTCCTCATCTTTCTCGAACAGCGGGAACTCTGTAACCCAGAGCGGCACATACCTGCCCTCCGGGATGAGCTTCGCCTCCCTCGCAATATGCTGCCGCAGCCGACCCATCGCAGCCAGAAGCTTCAGCTTTTGCCCCGAACCCAAGAGCAGAATGTCCCCTTGCTTGGCGCCCATGCGCTGTGCAAGACTTTCGGTGAAGCTGCCCGTGGTCTCTCCTTTCATGGAGCTCTTGACCCCGTCCGGGCCCAACTTGACCCACACGAGTCCAAACACGCCGAGCGGACGCACAATTGCCGATAGCGACTCGATCACCCTACGCGAGTAGTCCGACCCACCCGGAACGCACAACCCCACGACGCGCTCCCCCGCCTCAATGGCTTTAGCAAAGGGAGCGAAACTACTATCGCGGAAACGGTCTGTAACATCACTCAACTTGAGGTCATAACGAAGGTCAGGGCAGTCAGACCCATACTGGCTCATCGCCTCGTCAAATGTCATGGTCAGAAACGGACGGTTCATCTCAACGCCAAGCACCCTCTTGTAAACGGCGCAAGTTACACGTTCCGCCACGTCGAAAATGTCGGACTCGTCGCCAAACGACATCTCGATATCTATCTGAGTGAACTCCGGCTGCCTATTAGCTCTCAAGTCCTCGTCACGGAAGCAGCGCGCCATCTGAAAATAGCGATCGATGCCTCCCACCATCAAGAGCTGCTTGAGCAACTGTGGCGACTGTGGGAGTGCGTAGAAATTACCCGGCTTTATTCTGCTTGGGACAAGGTAGTCCCGCGCGCCCTCGGGCGTGCTCCTTATCAAAAATGGCGTCTCGACCTCGATGAATCCCGCATCGGACAGCACGCGCCTCGTCTCCTGCATCGCGAGGTGGCGGGTCGTCAGCCGCCTGGCCATCACTGGACGCCTCAGGTCGAGGTAGCGATACCTCAGCCGAAGCTCGTCCTTCGCCTTGACATCGTCCTGCACCACAAACGGCGGAACATCAGCCTTTGACAAAAGGGCGAGCGACTCTAGCCTAACCTCGATCGCCGAGGCGCCTCCCTCGTCCCTTCTGGTCTCCTGCGGCCTGAGCTCAACCTTGCCGGTGGCCGAGACCACGAACTCCGACCGAAGCTGCTTGCATCTTGCCGCGAGCCCAGGCATTTGCTGCGCGTCAACCGCTAGCTGAACGATGCCGCTTCTGTCCCGCAGGTCCACAAACACAAGCCCACCGAGGTCGCGGACCTTGTGCACCCATCCATTCACAACAACCCGTTTGCCGACGTCGCCCTCTGAAACCTCCCCGCAATAGTGCGTCCGCTTAAGTTCGGGCCTCAGCCCCTCGACCGCCAGTTCGTTCTCGTCTCTAGTCGTCACTTCTTTGCCTTCTGTTGTTTCTTTCAGACCGATAGTCTTATAGGTTAACTTGTTGCGGCATGTTCAGTGTTGCGTCATTCATTGCGCCCGGATTAGCTCTAGAAATGGTCTTAGCATACAATCCTATCCAATGTCCGAAGCGCCTTCCAAGGGCGCAACTTGAACTCTGATTGGTTCACAATTAGCTCTTTATTGGTTTATTCATTCTGCCCCAGATCCAATTCTCACGCGGTCGCGGCCGTTCCTCTTTGTCGCGTTGGAATTGGGTGGATAAATGGGTTGGACCCCGATTGCACCTAATCCGCAAGTCCCGAAGTTATAAGCATTATGTCCAGCGCAATTGGGTGTTGATTGGGTATTATTGGGTATTATTAGATTCATTACCCATCCAAACTTCAATGCGTCTCAGCCGGTCCAGGGAACCAGAGACTCGCCCTGGTGCGACCAATGTGGCGGATGTGGCCGTCCGCCTCAAGCTCACGCAACAGCGTCCGGACCTGATCTCGACTCAGCATCGGCAACACCTGCATCAGTTCCTTGAGCCGACTGCCCTCCTTGCGATTGTCGCGAATATGCTTCAGGAGGAGCTGTTTGTTTGTGTCTCGATCGAGACCTTTCTTGCGAGTATATACACCTTTTTTGCCTATATACTTATAGAATCGACGGGAAAGAATATAGCGTGTTCCTCTCCCGCGACCAATAACGTCAACAACCTTCTGTTCCGCCAGCTTGTGAACCCGGTCCTTCAGATGGTCCGGAACTTTCTCCTCGTTATGTATCAGATCAAGAACGAGGAAATCACGCGTGTCGAAAAGCGAGAGCCTCTCGCTGCCTACCCTCTCGAGGAACTGAAGGAATCTCGCGTCCTGGATCTCCCCACGGAGGGTTACGACCACGCGATAGTCATCTGTGCCCGAGAAGTCCGGACGTGGCTTGCCTTCTCTAATAGATTCGGTGAACATCTTGTCGAGTCCCTGGCCTGAACGCTCAACAAGGCCACACCTGGCAAACGCTTCGGCAATGCGCCTGTTTCTTGGTGATTGCTGCCAGAGGATGTTCTCAGCAGTGATTCCGGTAGGGAATCCACCTGGGCTCTCGATCTGGAGTCTGCGAGGGAACTGACGAAGGAAAACCGAGCCGCCTAGACGATAATCCCTGTGGCTGACAGCATTCAATATGGCTTCTCTGACGACGTCCTCATTAAAGGTGGCAATGTCCCGCATGAAAAGCCCCTCCCTAAAATGCTGCACGTCGTTGCGATTGTTGACCTCATCCCACAAAGCGTCCATAAACAGAAAAAAGCCCTCTCTGAACTCCCGGCGGCTGTCGTGTGGGATCGACGCCTCGTTGACTCTATACTCTAGAATTACCTCCGCCTGGCTGAGGAACTTGCCCAGAGCCTTGTGGGTCCCAAGAAGAATCAGCGCTGCATAGGTGACTTTGCCGCCAACGACCAACTCCGCGTCTGCGAGGATCTGTTTCTCTGACATTTTGCTCAGCGCCTTGTT
>QMNL01000254.1 GCA_003647755.1 Candidatus Coatesiibacteriota bacterium | reverse complement strand
GAGCCCACGCGGCTTGAGCAACTGACGCTTCGCGCCTTGGCTGAGGGTATTATCACACCTTGGGAGGCAGAGGAACTCTGCCCTGGCTGCACGGCGAGCGGGGAAGCGGAAGAGCCTGAGCCAGGCGGAGCAAGCCTGCCTTCTGAGTTCTTGAAGATCGAAAAAAGCGAGCGTAGCAGGCTCATGGCAGGAGCCTCCAAAATGGCAGAGAAGGCCTATCAAGAGAATCCTGACCTAAATGATTTTGAGGCTTTTGGGGAGGACGATCTCCTTGACTGACGAGGCACGAATCCCCAAGAAGGGGGAGATTTGGTATGTTCGGTTCGATCCAACAATAGGTTCGGAAATTCAGAAGACGCGTCCTGCAGTGGTCGTCAATGAAAAGCACATGGGGAGAGAAGGCCTGCGGATCGTTGTGCCCGTTACCGAGTGGCAAACACACCACGAATTCTGTCGGTGGATGTTTCGCCTGTCCATCGGTGATAAGACGGGACTTACAAAGGAATCAGGAGCTGACGCGTCACAGGTGAAATCACTATCCGTCAAACGATTCCACAATAGAATAGGAATGCTCACAGATTCCGAGCTCAAGGAAATACTGGCAGCAATAGTCGTTTGTATCGGCTACGAATGCCCAGTCTGCAGAGCGAGAGAGAATAAGAACACACAATAGGTTTTGGTTGGGGCTTTTCGGGGGGACTGAATACCGAGCCTTCTTCTATGGTTTTGCCGCGCATTGCCGCATGCATTGAACCTGTGTTAAGTCAGCCATGCTATCACCTCGTCGGCGACAAGGACACCGTCGTCTGTGAGCCTCAGGAAGTCGTTTTCGATATTGACGAGTTTGGCGGTTGCGAGTCTTTGGATTTGATTCCTGCGGGCTTGTAAAAGGCGTATGCCCTCATCCCGTCGCAGCTGGCTAAGGCTAATACCTTCACGAAGCCGAAGGCCAAGCATCACCGCCTCCTCCACTCGCTCCTCCTTGCTCAACCTCTCGGACTGGCAGACCACACTGGCGCCGTTTGCCATGCGCTCGACGTATTCAGCAACACTATTGACATTTCTACTCCGCACACCATCGAGATATGAGCTCGCTGCACAGCCCAGGCCGATGTACTCGCCCCGTCGCCAGTAGTTGAGGTTGTGCCTGCACTCGAGACCGGGCTTGGCGTAGTTTGAGACCTCGTATTGGATGTAGCCGGCGGCGCGGAGGGTATCGCGAATCGTCTCATAGACCTTGCGCTGTTGATCGGGTGAGGGGAGGGTGAACTCGCCAGCTCTGAGTCTCTTGTGGAGGGCTGTGCCCTCAGGAATCGAGAGGCCATAGACGGAGATGTGTTCGGGGGCCAGCGAGATGGCTGTGTCCACCGAGTGCATCACATCATCGAGCGACTCGCCCGGGGTGCCATAGATGAGATCGATATTGATATTGCGGCAGCCTGCCGCACGGACGTTCTCGAAGCAGTTTCGGGCTTGCCTGGCGTTATGTATCCTGCCCAAGAAGCGCAGGCTTCTGTCGTTGAAGCTCTGAACGCCGATGCTGATCCTGCGGCCGCCGCAGGCCAGAATCTTGGAGATGTAACTGGCGTCCGCCGTGCCGGGGTTCATCTCGACAGTAACCTCAACATCACGCGATATTGGCAGAGCATTAACGGAGCTGGTGAGTAGTTCTGCGAGATGAGCCTGGGGAACAGCTGTAGGAGTGCCGCCGCCGATGTATATCGTCTCTACAATTCTGTGTTTGCTGGTGAGAAGCTTGGCAGCTCTCGGCAGGGCTGCTTTGATAAGAGCGTCGAAGTAGGCCGCAACGTCCTGCTTAACGATTGGGAAGGACACGAAATCGCAGTATTTGCACTTTTTAATGCAGAATGGGATATGAATATAGACGCTAATTGGTCTCATAGCCTACTAAGGTTAGCCAGATGCTGGCCAGCACACAATACCTTCTCATTGGTTAGGCGGACCGTGCGAGGGATGCACTCTAGGCGTTCCTTGCCGTGTGCCTGTCAGGTGTTGCCGGGGCACTGTTGTCTGAGCTATCTAACGGGCCAAGTTCGTAGGATGGTCTGGTAGTGCGGAAAAATGGTGATTCGGACTTAGGGTTAGGCTACTCTTATGGTTCTTGAATGGAGGCAATGTAAGGATGAGAGAAGTCAAGCACGATGGCGGCGCGGCCAAGCCCGTGTCGCTGGTTATGGGCACGGCAGGCCATATTGATCACGGCAAGACCGAGCTCGTTAAGTCGCTCACGGGCATCAACACAGACCGCCTGAAGGAGGAGCAGCAGCGAGGCATTTCCATAGAGCTCGGCTTTGCCTACCTTGACCTGCCGGGTGGGAGTCGGATAGGGATTGTCGATGTGCCTGGCCATGAGCGGTTCATCAAGACGATGGTCGCCGGGGCCTCGGGCATAGACATTGTTCTCTTCGTCATTGCGGCTGACGAGGGGGTGATGCCGCAGTCGGTAGAGCACCTCGATGTCTGCCGTTTTCTGGGCGTTGAGTCGGGACTTGTGGCGCTCACGAAGGCCGACCTTGTGTCGGATGAGGAGTTGGAGCTTGCCCGCGATGACATTCGGGACTTCGTAAGGGGCACTTTTCTTGAGGACGCCGCCGTGGTTGTTACATCAGCGAAGACAGGGCTGGGGCTTGACGAACTTATGAGCGAGATCGTGCGCCTCGTCGATCGTGTTCCAGGACATTCTGTTGCCGGGACGTTCAGGATGCCGATCGACCGGTCGTTCACGATTCAGGGCTTTGGGACGGTTGTAACAGGGACAGTCATCTCGGGGCGTGCTTCAGTGGGCACAGCGGTTGAGGTCTATCCCCATAAGCTGAGGACGCGAATCCGCAGGATTGAGACCCACAACACGCTGGTCAGCGAGGCGCTGCCGGGTCACAGGACAGCCATAAATCTGCCCAAGATCGCTAAGACCGAGATCAGGCGAGGCGACGTTCTCAGCGTGCCGAATATGCTCAGGCCTGGCTATGTTTTCGATCTTCATCTTCAGCTAAATCAGAGTCAAAGGGCTGAGCTGAGGTCCGGGGCTAGAATAAGGTTCCATGTTGGCACGAAGGAGACGCTTGGTCGGGTCTTTCCGATTGGCGATGCGGAGTTTGGGCCTGGATTTGATGGATTTGCGCAGGTGAGGCTCGAGGAGGAAGTAGTCGCTTTGTGCTTCGACCGTTTCGTTCTTCGGACCTATTCGCCCGCGCATGTGATAGGCGGCGGCGTGATACTGACTGCGAGCAGCCGGCGCCGCTTCAAGTTGAGAGATGAGCTCATCGAGCAGCTCCGCGCGATGAAGGACGGTTCGGACGCGGACCGCGTTGCCGTGTTCGTGAAAAGCACCTTCCCCGGCCTTCCCAGCCTCGACGAGATAGTTACGCAGTTGGGATTCCAGAAGGAGAGAGCGGAGTTAGTGGTTGAGTCGCTGATACGCGACGAACTCTTGCTCCGCCTGTCCAGCGCTCCCCCGAGGTTCTTGTCCTCTCAAGACGCTGAGAGCCTTGAGAGGATGCTACTCGCACGGCTGAGGGAATACCACGCTAGGTTCCCGCTGCGCGCTGGCATGCAGGAGCGTGCCCTTCTGAGCAAGCTCAAACATCCCGTTCTCAGGGACTTTTTTGCTGACATTCTCGCTCGAGCGGTCGCATCCGGGAAGGTCGTCGCGGACGGAACGCTGCTTAGGCTTGCATCGCATTCGTCGAGTTTGACCGAGGAGCAAGAACAGGTCGCCAGCCTGCTCCGGCGCAGGCTTGAGATTTCGGGCACGAACCCGGTGGAGACAGCGTTCGCCCTGAGCGAGGTTCAGGGCAAAATAGCAAGCGTAACCCCCGGTGTATTCCGTGAAGTGGTCAACTACCTTGTGCAGTCAGGAGACGCGGTCAGGGTCTCGCCAGATCTCTTGCTCTCAAGCGCGGGACTGAGGCGCGTCGCCAAGACGATTATGGACTACCTTGCGACGCATAAGATGATGACGGTCGCAACGGCCCGCGATCTCCTGAAGAGCAGCAGAAGGTTCGTTGTCCCTGTTTTGGAGTACCTTGACCGCGCTGGAATCACGCGCCGCGAGGGCGACGTTAGAGTTCGTGGCGCCAGCAGCTTGGCTGATCTGAAGTGAGAACAGTGGCCGATTAT
>QMNL01000253.1 GCA_003647755.1 Candidatus Coatesiibacteriota bacterium | reverse complement strand
TCAAGACCGCCCTCATCGGGGCGCATTCGGTCCAAAACTGCCTCGCCGCGATCGCAGCGTCGGCAGCCCTTGGGGCGAGCCCAGAGCAGATAGTCTCGGGCATCTCATCCCTCAAGGGTGCCCCGGGACGGTTCGAGAAGGTCTCCTGCGGACAGGATTTCCTTGTGGTGGTAGATTTCGCGCACACCCCGGACGCAATCGCCAAGACGCTGGAAACGGCGCGGCAGCTTGTGCGCGGCCGCATAATCTCCGTGTTCGGTGCTGGCGGCGACCGTGATGCGACTAAGCGTGGCCCGATGGGGCAAATGGCTGCAAAGTGGAGCGACGTATGCGTCATCACCTCCGATAACCCACGCACGGAGGACCCGCTCAAAATCATCCGGCAGGTTGAGGGGGGCGCACGGTCTGTGGGTTCGGCCAAGGTCCTTGTCGAACCTGACCGGCGTGCTGCCATAGGGCTTGCTCTCAGTCTGGCGGGACCCGAGGACGCTGTGTTGATACTTGGCAAGGGGCATGAGACATATCAGATTGTGGGGACCAGCCGGCGGCCTTTTGATGACCGGACTGTGGCGTGCGAGCTTCTGGAGGCAATGAGACCTCCCATCCAAACCGGGAGAGCCCAATGACGGCGCCAGTTCGGATACAGCAGCTGGCGAGGATCGTGGGTGGGGAGATGTTGTATCCGCCGCTCCACCCGGTCTACGCTACGAGTTTCTCGATCGACACGCGCACCCTCAAGAAGGGGGATGTCTTTGTGGCGGTCAAGGGCCCGCATTTCAACGGCAATGATTTTGTTGAGAAGGCATTCTTGAAGGGTGCATGCTGCGCGATCGTGTCGAGGCTGAGGTGGCATCTGAAGGCAAGGCGAGAGGAGGAGACAGAGCTCGGGCCTGGCCCACTCGTGGCAGTTTCGGACACCACCCAGGCCCTTGCAAAGCTCGGCGCATACTTTCGCAGAAAGCTCCGGGCCGCGGTCATAGCCGTTACCGGGAGCATCGGCAAGACTGCAACCAGGAAGATGCTTGCCTCGGTGCTTGCTCGTGCGGGCAAGACCTGTCAGTCTAGAAGTAACTACAACAACGTTTACGGGGTGCCGCTCTCTATCTTTGAGGCCCGGCCCGATTGTGAATACCTGGTGCTTGAGCTCGGCATGAACGCCAAGGGCGAGATCGCCCAGCTGGCCGACATCTGTCAGCCTGATTACGGAGTGGTAACGAACGTATCCACGTGCCACACGGAGTTCTTCGAGTCGCTTGATGATGTGGCGGACGCAAAGGCCGAGCTGTTCGGGAGGCTGCCCGAGGATGGAGCGATTTTTGTGAACGCTGACGATGGTCGGCTCGTGAGCCGAGGTCATCTTGCCAGGTGCAAGGTCGTGGGATTCGGTTTTTCGGCGGGCGAGTTCAGGGGTAACAACCTCAGGTCTCTGGGGGAGCATGGCACAGCCTTTGACGTGGTGTATGGTGGTGAATCGCACTCGTTCAGGTGCCCTCTTTTGGGGGCGCACAACGTCAAGAATGCGCTGGCAGCCATAGCGGTCGGCAGGCACCTGGGAATGTCGTGGGATGCGATCGCAGAGGGACTTGCCCAGACCAGTCCGATGCCGCATCGTCTCGATCTGCTCAGCAGCCGGGACGGGCGTTTTCGGTTATTGGATGATTCTTACAACTCATCGCCGGCGGCGGTTCGTGCGGCGATCGACACCTTGCTCGTGCTGCGAGGCGATCTTGACCCCACAAGGCCGGTCATCCTTGTGCTTGCGGACATGCTGGAGCTCGGCCGGCTATCCGAATCGGAGCACTACAAAGTCGGGGTTTACATCGGATCGCGGCCCATAGACCAGCTATTTCTGATGGGGCCGCTTTCTCAGCACATCGCAAGGGGAGCGTGCGATACGGGGATGGCCCCCGAACGGATACATCACTGTCAGTCCATCTATGACTTACAGGTTGCACTGGATGAGGTACAGGGCAAGGCATGGGTGCTTGTGAAGGGCTCCCGTGCCTGGGCATTGGACCGCCTCGTTGAGAGATTGTGCGGCGAATCACGCCAAAAGGTGCTGAATGGTTAAAGGATCGATCGAGGGGAGATAGGCGACTTGTTCTACCATCTCATTTTGCCACTTCACAAGTATTTCTCGCCGCTGAATGTCTTCAGGTACATCACATTGCGGGGGGCGGGGGCGCTCGTAACGTCGCTCTGCCTCTGTCTCATCATGGGTCCATTCATCATCCGCCTGCTCCAGAGGTGGGGCCTTACGCAGTTCATACGTGACGATGGGCCCCGCGCACATCTCACTAAGAAGGGCACCCCCACCGCGGGTGGCATCATGGTTATCCTGAGCGTCGTCGTCTCAGTGCTGCTTTGGGGAAACCTCGGGAACGTGTATGTATGGATAACGCTCGGGGCATTCATCGCCTACGGACTTGTAGGGCTTGCTGACGACGTCGAAAAGACGATTAGAAGAAGCTCTAAAGGCCTCTCGGCCAAGTCCAAAATAGCCCTCCAACTCGCCATCGCCCTGGCGGTTGGCATCGTGCTAATCACATTTTACGGTGAACGGGGTGTAACCTCTCTTCAGTTTCCTATCACCAAGCACGTAACTGCCAGTCTTGGTTACGCATATCTCGCTGTTGTGGCGCTCGTTCTCGTTGCCACTACAAACGCCGTGAACCTGACCGACGGACTCGACGGCCTTGCAACGGGCGTCTCGAGCATGACAATCCTAACGCTTGGGGCGCTCACCTACGTCGCCGGACACAGCATACTCGCCAACTACCTGCACACCATGTTCATCAAGAACAGCGGCGAAGTATCCGTCTTCTGCCTCGGACTGTTCGGGGCTGGCCTGGGGTTCCTGTGGTGGAACACATTCCCGGCGGAGGTGTTCATGGGCGACACAGGCTCCATGGCCATCGGCGGGGCAATCGGCACCGTGGCGCTTTTGTGCAAGCAGGAATTCCTCCTGCCGATCCTCGGTGGAGTGTTTGTTATTGAGGCTATCTCGGTGATCGTCCAGGTGGTTAGTTTCAAATCAACCGGCAAGAGGGTGTTTCTCATGGCGCCGTTTCATCATCACCTCGAGCTGAAGGGATGGCACGAGGCCAAGGTGGTCTCAAGGATGCTCATAATCTCGTTCATCTTCAGCCTTATCGCTATCGTTGTTGTTAAGGTCAAATGATAGAGGACTAATGCGTTACAAGGGCAGTTTCAAGGGGAAGGACGTGGTTGTGTTCGGGCTCGGCACGTCGGGTTGGGCCGCAGCTCAGGTTCTCATTGGTCTCGGCGCCAGGGTGTCCGTTGTGGACGAGGCCGAAAGCGGGCCCCTAAAAGAACGCGCGGAGTCGCTCCGTCAAATGGGCGCAAAGTGTTACCTGGGTATGGCCCCGGCCGAGGTCATGCGGTCTGCAGAGATGGTCGTCGTGAGTCCGGGCGTGCCGACTGCGATCGAGCCGCTCGAGCTGGCGCGCAGGGCCGGCGCCTCGGTCATGGGAGAGCTTGAGCTGTCGTTCATGCTCTGCGACGCCGACTTCCTCGCGATCACCGGCACGAAGGGGAAATCGACCACCACACGCCTGCTCCATCGAATGCTGTCCGTTGCTGGATTCGATGTAGTCGCCGGCGGGAACCTCCCCGACGAGCCGTTGTGCGCCAAGGTTATGAATCTCTCTCCGGAGGCCAGAGTTGTCGCGGAGGTCAGCAGCTTCCAGCTCGAGACAATCATAACCTTCAGGCCCCGTATCGCCTGCATCACCAACCTGGACGTCGATCACCTCGACCGTTACCCGGGCCTCGAGGAGTATTATGCTGCGAAGCGACGTATTTTTGAGAATCAACAGGCCGGCGATTTGCTCGTGCTCAATGCCGGAGACGCAGGGCTTGTCGAGCTGGCGCGTGGGGTGGCGCCTCGTGTCCTGTGGTTCGGCATGGGTAACCCGGGCGAGCGAGAGGGTGTGTTCCTGGCAGCAGATGGGATCATCTGCGTCCGGGACGGCGAGAGATTCCCAGTGCTCAAGCGAGAGGACATCACCCTTCCAGGGCTTCACAACGTTGAAAACGTGATGGCTGCGGCAGCAATGGCTATCGCTCAAGATGTCCCTACTGAAACGATAAGGGAGGCATTGGCTGGGTTCAAACTTG